>CAYSOW010000028.1:11212-22423 GCA_964432715.1 uncultured Bacteroides sp. | reverse complement strand
GCCCGTCACCATACGAGTAGGCGACTGCAGTTTGTCCCACATATACTCCACACCGGCATTCATCACGTGCGTATCGCCAAAGTAGAAGACCCCCTTGGCACTGACCATCGCCTTCTGTTGCGAAGTCTGCAAGATACGCATACCGGGATAGTAAGTCAGCGACTGCCCCTCGGCGTTCACAAAGTCCGTAGTCTCCACCTCCGTATAGTCGAAGTAATAGTTGTACTTGTCGTACGAAGCATCAAACTGCAGATAATCACGCCCTTGCAACTGATACTTACCACCGGCAGCCAGACTGAAGTTACGGTAATAGAAATCGTAACGGTTGTATTGGTAATTGCCGTGAGCACGGTTAATCCACTTCTGATAGAACGAACCGTCAGCCTTAAGCGTAAGGCGTCGGTTGGCCGCATACTCCAGGTGTTCACTCAAAGTATGATTGGTGGAGCGACTGACCGTGCGAGTCACACTACCGTCCAGCAGATCATAGTGATAATACTCCTTATCCGTGTTCTGCCAGCCATCAGTGTGGCGCACATTGTAGTCGGTGAGAGAGTTCCACTTCTTGTGCTTCCAAGCCAGAGAGAACGACTCGGTGAGGTCGCCGTGTTCGCCCACCCGCGTGCGGTTGGTCACCGACAGAGGGTCGCGGTTCTTCTTCATCACGATATTAATCACACCGGCAATGGCATCCGAGCCGTAGAGCGAAGAGGAAGCCCCCTTCACAATCTCGATGTGATCCACCTTATCGGGGTTAATCATCTGCAAGTCATTTTGTCCGCCGATGTCACCGTTCATACGCTTGCCGTCAACCAAGATGAGCACGTAATCGTTGCTCATACCGTTGAGTTGCAAGTTGCTACCCATGTCGCCGGGACTGAATCCCAGCGAAGAGCAAAGCCCGCCCAGCATATCCTCCAGCGAGCGCCCGGCATAGCTGTCGAGCATCTTCCGAGAAATCACCTCGGTCTGCACAGGCACATCCTTCAGTCGGTGGAGGGTACCGGTACCGGTCACCACCACTTCCTGAATCGTGTCAGTGCGCTCCACGATGGACTGAGCCATCGTGGGAAGCACTGCCGCCATGCAGTTAAAAAGGGTCAACCAAAAAGCAATGTGTTTCATTTGTTGATGATTTTACTTGGTAAAATAGAGGCCTACACTGACGAAGCCGGAACGTCCCGGATTGATGGACGAATAGGGTTTCTTGGTGTAATAAGCCCAGTTGGAAGTCTTATCAAAGATATTCTCGACGCCCAGACCTAAGTTGAAGCGCACAGCGTTGAGGGTAAACTCATGGTGCGTAGTCACATCCCACATCATGAAGCCCGGCGAGCGATAGTCGTACGTCTCAGAGTAACGCTTGCCCTGACCACGACCGGCGATGTTCACGCCCAACTGATAGCCGCTGCAGAAACGATGACTCCAGTCGCCGCTCACAAAACCACTCTGATGCACCGTCTTGTCCACGGGGTTGCCCGAAGCCAGGTTGTCAGCATCAGTCAGCGAGAGACCGCCCTTCAGGGTAAAGCCGGCGCCCGGGTAAACAGAAGCGTTCAACGTGAGTCCCTTGATGCGGGCACGATCGATATTGTCGCGCTGACGTACCTCATTATACTCAGCCCATTCCGGGTGGGCAGCCACCTCCTCATCAGTCAGCGAACGATAGTTGATCATATCCTTCACCTTATTATAATAGGCCGTAGCAGAGAGCGAGAAGTAACGATGATTGTACTCCGCGTTGAGAGCCAAATTGTGACTCTTCTCCGGCTGCAAGTCGAGATTACCAATGGTCAGACGTTTGGTTGTTTTAGCCACATCCGTAGCATAGATTTCCGACAGACTGGGAGTGCGGAAACCGGTGGCATAAGTCAGACGAGCACGGAAGCCCCCCAAGCTATACATGGCCGAAGCATTGGGCGTGAAGTAACCGCCGAAAGTCTCGTTGTCCACGTAGCGAACACCGAAGATGGCCTGCCAATGAGCGTCGAACTTCCATTCATCCTGCGCATAGAGCGAGAGCGTGTACTGCGTCTCCTTATCAATGTTGTCACTCTCACTCTTCAACACCTCATTCACATATTCCGCGCCAGCCACCAGCTTGTTGAACTCCGCCAAGTGGAACACACCGCGCACGTTGCCGCGGTAGTAATGCAACTCCTTGCGACGCTGCACATCGCCCGGCTGATAGCTGCCGCTCTCCGCGATGTATTTATAAGAAGAGGTATAATTATCACTGTGAAAATCCGCCGTCAAGTAATCCTTGCGACCCAACATATAGCGCATGCCGGCACCGTATTGATAGCTGCGGTGCAACAAGTTATACTTATAATCCGCCACGTTGCGGTCCGTCAGGTAATCATAATACTGACCATTGGCGTTCAGCTTCAAGCGACGATTCGCCGTGTAAGTAAACTCCTGCATCACGTTGTGGCTGCGGAAACCCGTGGCAGCCACCTTGGTGGTCTCCACAAAGCTGCTCTCACCGCCGCTCACCTTCTCCTCATACGGACTCAGTTGCCAGCTATTGGCATGATTGTATTGATACGAAGTGGCTGAAGTCAAGCGTCCAAGCGCCAGGTTGACATTGGCCGACTCAGAGATACGGTCCTTGCTGCGCACGCTGGTCTGCGAGCTCACCTCCACGCGCTGTCTGGGCTCGTCGGTGATGATATTGAGCACACCGCCGATGGCGTCCGAGCCATAGAGTGTAGCTGCCGAGTTGTTCAGGATTTCGATGCGACGGATGCGGCTCACGTTGATGCGCAACAAAGCATCATCGCCCACCAGCTTCTTGCCGTTCACCAAGATCAGGAAGTAGTCACTGTTCAAACCGTTGACCACCGTCTCGGTACCCATGGCATTGGTAGAGAAAGTCATGTTAGGCGTCAGTTTGGTCAGCGCCTCCTCCAGGTTGGTTGCGTTGGTAGCAGCGATATCACGCGCCGTAATCACGTTCACGGGAATGGGACTGTCCACCATGCGTCGATGGCTGGCAGTACCGGTCACCACCACCTGATTCAGTGTGGCGTTAAGCGGCGCATTGAGGCTGTCAGGAACTTCCACAGCAAAAGCCGTGGCGGGTAAAATGCTAATCAGCAAAGATGAAATTGCGTTTTTTGCAAGCATTGTCAATGTTACGATTTTAAATTAAACAAATTGCTTGCCGCCCCTTGGATTGGAGAACACAGAAGTGCAATGAAGGACACCCTACCTCCCGAGAGGTCCTCCTTAAGCCGGGTTCTTGTCACCGAGAACGCCGCAAGCCGAGAAACAAACGGGGCAGGTTTTCTGACTTGGCTCTCCGGCCACGCCTTCCCGGACAGGTTCGCCGTGTTTCGCTGAACACGCCGTTCACCATCCAGTGACATGTGATTGTGGCCGAATTTGGTATAAGCCTTACAGTAGCGGGCACTGTTCCGGACTCTCACCGGATTCCCTCTCTGCATCGCCTCACAGGGCGAGTGCATCACCTCATTCGCGGGCAAAGTTACAACTATTTTTATAAATAGCAAAGAGCGCACACCTTTCAATGATGAAAAGTATGCGCTCTTTTTATTTTTTCATTCTTACTCTTCCTCCCCCTCTTCGTCCTCATCGCCGAAATCGAATCCGTCGAAGTCCTCGAAATCGCCGAAGAACTCAGGAGCCACAAACTCGTCGAGACTGCGGCGGTCCTTCTTGGTGGGGCGACCGGTACCTTTGGCACGATCAATAAAACCACTGATGCGGTTCATCTCGAGCAACTCATACTGCTCGGGCGGCGTGACATTCTCCATCACCTCCGGCACCAACTTGGCACCCACCCGCTTCTCAATGGCCTGAAGCACCTTGAACGAGTAGGTGACGGGCGGCTTACGCACCTGCACCACCTCGCCCACCTTCACTGAGCGCGAGGGCTTCACCTGCGAACCGTTCACCGAGATACGCCCCTTCTTGCAAGCTTCCGCCGCCAGGGTACGCGTCTTGAAGAGACGAACTGCCCAAAGCCACTTATCAATTCTAGCCTCCATACCTATACATGTACGTTTATCGTTGTACAATTATTTCTTATTGTATTGATTCATGGTAATCGCCAAGCCCGCCAAGCAGAAACTCTTGATGATTTCCACCGCGACAGCCACACGCTCATCCATGGTCTTCATATCCTCTTCCGAGAAGGTGCCCAACACAAAATCAATCTGTCCGCCACGCGGAAAGTCATTACCGATACCGAAGCGAAGACGCGCATAAGCCTGCGTGCCCAGCGTAGCCGCAATATGCTTCAGACCGTTGTGTCCGGCATCACTACCCTGCCCCTTCAGGCGCAACGCACCAAACGGCAAGGCCAAGTCATCCACCACCACCAATACATTCTCCAAAGGAATGTTCTCCTGCTGCATCCAGTAGCGGACCGCATTACCACTCAGGTTCATGTAAGTGGACGGTTTCAGCAACACCAACTGACGTCCTTTCAGCGAAGTGCGTGCGGTAGCCCCGTAACGCCCGTCGCTAAAAACAAGATTGGATGCCTTAGCAAAGGCATCCAATACTCTAAATCCGATATTATGACGGGTATCCCGGTACTCATCACCGATATTACCCAATCCAACTATCAAATACTTCATTATTTCGCAGCGGCAGCACCTCTAGCAGCACGAGTCAATTTAACTGCACATACGACAGTCTCTTTGGCGTTCAGGATCTCCAGACCCTCGAATGACAACTCGCCCACTTTGATTGTTTTACCCAAGCCCAAGTTAGAAACGTTTACAACGAGCTTCTCAGGAACTTTGTCGTAAGTAGCTTTCACTTTCAGCTTACGAACCTGCAACTGCAATTTACCACCGGCGCGAACACCTTCAGCCAAACCTTCCAAGCTAACAGGAACCTCCATAACGATAGGTTTCTCCTCAGTGATCTGGTAGAAGTCAACGTGCAGGATATTGTCTTTTACCGGGTGGAACTGAATATCTTTCATGATAGCTTTGCAAGCCTGACCATCGATATCCAAGTTTACAGCGTAGATGTGCGGAGTGTAAACCAAGTTACGGAGACCGTCGTTAGTCACTGTGAAGTGAGTAGCAACCGGTTTGCCGTTCTCATCTTTTTTCACACCATACAATACGCAGGGAACTGCGTCTGCTTTACGAATGTCGCGTGTACCTTTCTTACCCAGTTCTGTTCTGGCAGTACCTTTTACATCAATTGATTTCATTGTTCTTTTAATTTTTTTGTGTTACTCTTAATTAAGTATTTTTGCTGCTTAATTTACCATCACACGATGTGTCTATCACACGATGTTTAAAAAAGCGCCGCAAAGATAGCGCTTATTTACTTAAAATCAAAAGGTTTTACGTAAAATTTTGAGCCGACCGGGCACTAAAAGTCAATATCTATCTTGATTTCACTGTCAGGAATGCCGATTTCTGCATCCTCGGCCGCCTCTGCATGCACCGCTGACGCACCCTTCGCTTTGGCGGGCGAGCCCTCGTTGATGAAAGAGAGCACCTCATTCAGCCCCTGCAGGAACTTCTCGAAATCCTCCTTATATAAAAAGATTTTATGTTTTTCAAAACTCACCTGCGAATCGTCGCCATCCCCTGAGACCACCTTCTTGCTCTCCGTGATAGCCAAGAACATTTCATCCTTCCGATTACGCTTTACGTCCAAATAGTAGATGCGCTTGCCGGCCTTGATGGCTTTAGAGAAGACGATTTCTTTATCCTTCTCTCCCTCCGCAGCGCCTTTCTTTTTCAGTTCATCCATACGATTTATAAGTCATAATATTAAAAACGGCTCCAAAATTGCTTATTTTTTCATTATAAAACAAATGAATTGAAAAGAATCTTAGCAAGAATTCTGCGCGATTTATAAATTTGTGAAATTTTTTCTCTAAAAAAGTCGAACAGACACTTGTACAGAACCAAGATTTCCGCTATATTTGCAGTTCCTTAGTAAACAGTTATTAAAGTTATGATTAACAGAGTTCTTATTCGTTTGAAAATCGTACAGATAGTCTATTCGTACTATCAGAACGGAAGCAAAAACTTGGACACTGCAGAGAAAGAGTTGTTCTTCAGCTTGTCCAAGGCGTATGACTTATACAACTATTTGCTGCTGTTGATGGTTGAGATAACCAGATACGCAAACAAACGCGCAGCGGCCGCGAAGAAAGTAGGTAACAAAGAGGGTGAAGTGTCTCCCTGCGAGAAATTCCTGGAGAACCGATTCATCGCTCAGTTGGAAGTCAACGAGCAATTACTGGAGTTTATTAACAACCAGAAGAAAAACTGGACCAGCGAAGTGGAGTGTGTTAAACCGCTGCTGGAGAAGATTCTGGAGAGCGAGTACTACAAAGAGTACGCTGCTGCAGAGACTACTTCGTACGCTGAAGACCGCGAACTGTGGCGCAAAATCTACAAGAACATTATCGGTAAGAGCGAGGCGCTCGACCAGATTCTGGAAGACCAGAGTCTCTACTGGAACGACGACAAAGAGATTGTGGATACCTTCGTATTGAAGACCATCAAACGCTTTGACGAAGCCAACGGTGCCAAGCAGGAGTTGCTGCCGGAATTTAAAGATGATGAGGATCAGGACTACGCACGCCGTTTGTTCCGCCGCACCATTCTGAATGCCGACTACTATCGCCACTTGATGAGCGAGAGCAGCAAGAACTGGAACTTGAACCGTATCGCCTTCATGGATGTCATCATCATGCAGATTGCTTTGGCCGAGATTTTGAGCTTCCCCAACATCCCCGTCAGCGTAACGCTGAACGAGTTTGTGGAGATTGCCAAACTCTATAGTACGCCGAAGAGTGGTGGTTTCATCAACGGTATGCTCGATAATATTGTTAATCAATTGAAAAAAGATAATAAGTTGACAAAGAATTAATATCTTTGTGGTTGAGTTTTAAACAACCTTATTATTCACTCATTAACAACTATTGAACTATGAATTTTATGACAATTCTTTTGCAGGCTCAGGGTGGTAACGGTGGTGCCGGTAACTACTCTTTCATCATCATGATGGTGGTCATCTTTGCGATTATGTACTTCTTCATGATTCGCCCGCAAAACAAAAAGCAGAAAGAGATCATGAATTTCCGTCGTAATCTGGCTGTAGGTCAGGAGGTGGTTACCGCCGGTGGTATCTACGGTAAGATTAAGGAGATTGAGGATACGGCTGTGATCCTGGAGATTGCATCCGGCGTAAAAATCAAAATCGACAAGAATTCGATTTACGCGGACGCTCCGTCTACTCAGCAGAACGCGAAATAATCTAATCGTGCAGTATGTTTAGCAAAGAGCACATACGGCTTTTCTGCATTAAAAGCAATAAGAAAATCAGGGACTTCCTCTTCAGCAAGAAGAACAGGGAGTTCCTGATTTTTCTCTTTTTTCTCGTGGTAGCGTCTGTTTTCTGGCTCATCCAGACCCTCAACGACAGCTACAACAGTGAGCTCAACATCCCTTTCCGTCTGAAGAATGTGCCGCAGAACGTGGTACTCACCCTGGAACCGCCCGAGCATTTGCAAGTCTCCCTGCAGGATAAGGGGACTGTCCTTCTGAACTACCAATACGGACAGACCTTCTATCCCATCACCGCGGATTTCAAGGAGCTGACCGCTTCGGGCGACCAGCGCATCCGGATTCCGAGCAGTCGTTTGCAGAAGTTGATTGCTTCCCAGCTCTCCTCTTCCACCCGCATTGTCTCCATTCATCCGGACACGCTCGACATCATCTATACGCGCGGACAGTCGAAGCGCGTGCCGGTGAAGCTGACGGGTAGCTACACTGCCGCCAAGCAGCACTACATCGCGAAGATTAAGCTCTCGCCCGACACGGTGACGGTCTACGCGCCCAGACAGATACTGGACACGCTGCGCACAGCCTATACGGCACCCGTTGAACTGACCAACCTGTCGGACACACTGACCCGAAAGATCGCGCTGCAGAGTGTGCGCGGTGCGAAGTTTGTGCCGGGCAGCGTGCAGGCGAAGTTCATCACCGACCTCTACACGGAGAAGACGGTGGAGGTGGATATTGTGGGCACCGACTTCCCCGCCAACAAACGACTGAAGACCTTCCCCTCCAAGGCGAAAGTGACCTTCCAGGTGGGGCTGAGCCGATTCAAGAAGATTACAAGCAAACAATTTCGTATAGAAATTCCATACAACGAGCTGAAGAAATGTACCACGGATAAGTTCCCGCTGAGCATCGCCACGATGCCCGCCGAGATCTACAACGTGCGCATACAGCCCTCTTACATTGATTATTTAATAGAGGAGACCAACGCTTATGAGCATTAAACTCGGTATTACCGGTGGCATCGGCAGCGGCAAGTCGATGGTGAGTCGACTGCTGAAAGATATGCAGGTCCCGGTTTATCTCTCGGACGACGAGGCCAAACGACTGGCCAACGAAAATGAAACCATCCGTCGGGCGCTGACCCTGCTGGTGGGCCCCAACGTCTATCATGCGGACGGCACGCTGAACCGTCAGGAACTGGCCAACTACCTGTTCGCCAACAAAACGCACGCCCGTCAGGTGAATGCCATTATCCACCCGCGTGTCAAGGAGGACTTCCTCCATTGGGCAGGCAGACAGACAGCCCCCGTCGTAGCTTTTGAATCCGCCATTCTGTTTGAATCCGGCTTCCGCGATGCCGTCGACGAGGTGTTGATGGTCTACGCCCCCATCAACGTGCGTCTCTGTCGCTCCATCCACCGGGACAAAGCCTCGGAGGCAGTGATACGCGCCCGCATCCTGCAACAGATGGATGACGAAGAGAAAAGGAAACTGGCCGACCGTGAAGTGATTAACGACGGCGAGACGCCCCTGCTGCCCCAAGTGGAACAGTTGCTGCGCGACCTGGTTTCCTAATATATGTTTAAAGTCAAGTTTTTCGGAAAGAAGATTTGTAGGTCTGCGTTCTGTGTGCTACCTTTGCCTTTCCGAATACATTATATAATTAAATAATAGAAGACGACTATGTTAAGAATGATTTTATCCATCTCGGGCAAACCGGGTTTGTTTAAGTTGATTTCTCAAGGAAGAAATATGTTGATTGTGGAGACACTGGATGCTGCAAAGAAACGCGTGCCGGTGCATGCCAGCGAGAAGGTGACTTCTTTGGGTGATATCTCTATGTACACCAATGCGGACGATGTTCCCTTGAGCCAGGTGTTGGAGAATCTGAAGGTGAAAGAGAATGGTCAGAAGATTTCTTTCGACTATAAGAAAGCCAGCGCAGCTGAGTTGCAGGAGTTCTTTGCACAGGTTTTGCCTGACTTCGATCGTGATCGTGTCTATAACACTGACATCAAGAAATTGTGCCAGTGGTACAATATTCTCATCGAGAACGGTGTTACGGAATTCGTTGAGAAAGAGGAAGAAAGTGCCGAGTAATTTTCGGTCCTTTGGATTATTCATTTTAAGTATATTATTAAAAAAAAGAGAGGTCCTTCCGACACCACCCGGTGTAGAAGGACCTCTTCTTTTTTATACCTTATTATATAGGTGCTCAGAATTTATAACCGAGGGTCAGTAAGACACGGTTGTAATCGTCTTTCACCTTCACTGCCTCCAGAGAAGCATCGTCAAAGGCGTAGAAGTCCGACTTGTTCTGACGATACAAGTAAGCCATATCGGCATAGAAACCTTTGTACTTGTAGCCCAAACCGATCGTCACGGTATGATTCTCCTTATCGTTGGCATACTGCGTATCGGTACGCGTCGTATTGTTGTAAGGGAACTCCTTATAAGCGTTCTTCTCGTAGATAGCCGAGTTATAGTTGTAACCCAAGCGCAAGCTCAAGTCGGGAAGCAACTTCGACTCCAGACCCACACGGAACGTATGCACGCCCTTCAAGTCCTCCTTAATGATACGATTCTGAATGCTCGACCAAAGATCCTCATAGCCTTCGCCATCTCTCATACGCATAGTGCCATAATCCGCAAACTCATACTCAGCATCCAAAGCCACCGAACGACCGATGGTGTAACCGGCACTCAGGTTGAAGCGCCACGGAGTGCGAAGTTCATAATCATTAACCACATCCCCACCCCAGTCGTATGTATCCATATTCACCGAGTAGTTGTTCACCGTACCATCACTCTCCTGCATATCGAAATTAGAAGAGAGTGTAGACGAATAGCGCTCAGTCAACTCATACCAAGTCGGTGTATGGACAGCCAAACCGATACGGAACGAAGAGTCCTCAATCGGACGGATGATGGTACCCAGTTTCACATCCACGCCGGTACCATCGGCATCATACCAGTTCTTCAAGGTGTAAGAAGCGCCCAAGCCGCCCGTGCGGTACAAATCGCTCTCGCCATAAACCACCGAGCGCGAGTAGTTGACATCATACACGCCCACCGTGATACCGAAGAAATAACGATCCTGCACGTTGAATGACATATTGAAATCATACGCATTCACACCACCGGTAGTCTGCATATAGGTAGTGGATTTACCACCGGTCCAACCGTAGTGAGAAGCCCAGCCTGTACCCTCTTTAGCATCCACCAGTCCACCGCGGCCGCCCATCACAGACAACCAACCGTAGTGATCGTCATCAAACGCCTGATAATCGTTCTGATATCCAAGCATCTGTTGGAAATCGCTGTAAGAGTTACCCAACATATCCGCCTGATGAGCCATATAGCCCGTCTGCGACAAACCGTTCAGGTTGCTTTCCACCAGCGTACGTTTGCTGAAGTTGTTATACTTGTGGTAATTGAAACCAAAGTTGATATAGCGCAGCGGCGTATTGTTGCCCACCTTATTACTATAAACGAAACCAATCTGATCAAAAGAGAGTCGGTTACGTTTGGTTGTCGTACCCAAGGCATTCGACTCCACACTATTGGTGCTGGCCGTCAAAGCCACATCATTGCTACGATAAACACCGATACCGGCAGGGTTGGTACCCATCACGGAAAGGTCGGCACCCAAGGCACTCATGGCGCCACCCATACCCACGAAGCGGGCGGTACCGTTCAACTCGGGAGTGGCCAACGGAGTCACATCATAATGCGTCTGTGCTTGCATCACACCTGCACAGGTTGCGATGCTTAAAGCAACTAACCATTTTTTATTCTTCATAAACTTGTATCTTTAACCATTTTCTACTTCTAAATACTTTTATCTTCTGCTGCCACCTGAATGACCACCGCCACCGGAACGTCCGCCGCCGGAGTTGCCGCCACCGAAGCTACC
>CAYSOW010000028.1:0-11112 GCA_964432715.1 uncultured Bacteroides sp. | reverse complement strand
CCCGATTCGCTCCGTGAGCCGGATGAGCTGCGGGTGCTGCTCGGACGACTGTAGGTGTTGCCACTGTTACGTACGCTGTTGGGGCGAACGAAAGAGGAAGTGGAACGACCGCTGTTGCCGCTGTTCACTCCCGTAGCACCGTTGCCACGCGTACCGACACCCTGCGAAGAGGGACGAACCGAAGAACCGCCACCTACGCCGAAGCCGGAATTGCCGCGACTCTGCGTACCGAAGTTACCTACACGGGTACCGGTGAAACGATTGGCACGGTCGTGACCCATGATAGCGCCTCCCTGACGAGAGCTACTGATGCGACCGCCGCTGAAACCACGATCACCTCCCGGACGCGCTGCAAAGCTCGGTGCATGAACCCCCGGATTGAATCCGCCGAAGTGGTTGTGTGCAAAGTGCGGATGCGACCAGCCACCGTAGAACCAAGGATCCCAGCCCCATGAAAGGCGCCAGCTGTTCCATCCCCAGCCCCAGCCGCCATACCAGCCACCGTACCAGCCGTACCAAGAAGCGGGACTATAGCGCCAATCCCACCACAAACGGTTGGAGAAAGTCGGGAAGATATAGGCATAGAGACCGTCGTCATACACATTCCAATCCCAAGTGTTGTAGGCAGCTCCGTAGACAATGTCCCAATAGAGCGGACTACTTACAGGAATGGCGTAGCGCGGGTTGCGGAAACGAATCAGGCGCACAGCATATTCGTAGTCATCCTGCGAACCGTCGAAGCCATTCACCCACTCCCCGTTCAAGTCACTGTCAATGCGCTCATCGATATAGAGCGTATCATTCTCCACGGAGAAATCATTCTGCGAAGAGGTGTAACGACGATTGTATTCATCCACATCGCGCGTATTACCCTTGCGGTCACGCACCACCACCGTAGCAGGAGCGATGGTGTAAGCGCTCGAAGAGGTAGCAGCGGCAGGACGCACCGTCGGCGTGGTCGTCGTCGTGGTGGTCGTGCTCTTCGTACTCTTCTTCGGCACGTAGTAGAGATCATCGTCTGTCTGAGCCATCGTTGCCACCCAAGGCAGCAAGGCCAAACCCAATGTAAGGATTACTGATTTCTTCATAACACATTATTTATTATTGTTTCTATTTTCAATTCGTCGGTCCCTTTTGAAACCGATACAAATTTACGGAAGGTTTTTGATACCCAAAGGGGAAATTCCCTATTTGTTGATAGGGTTTTTCCTATTTATCACTATCTTTGCATCGTCTTTACAAATTTCATCACAACAAATTGGACGCGACATGAAATATCTGAAAGTTACATTCCGCACGCAGCCGTGCAACGAACCGGTGAACGACGTGCTCTCAGCCCTCAGTGCCGAGATTGGTTTCGAAAGTTTTATGGATGCCGAAGGGGGCATCGACGCTTATATTCAGGAGAAACTCTTTGACGAGGAGGCGCTGAAGGAGATGATTCTGAACTTCCCCATCGAGGGAACGGAGATTCAGTATGAGGTGATTCCGCAAGAGGATAAAAACTGGAACGAGGAGTGGGAGAAGAACTTCTTCCAACCCATCGTGATTGACAACCGTTGCGTGGTGCACAGCACGTTCCATAAGGAGGTGCCGCAGGCGGAGTATGAGATTCTGATTAACCCGCAGATGGCATTCGGCACCGGTCACCACGAGACCACCAGCCTCATCATCGGGGAGTTGCTGGACGCCGACTTGAAAGGGAAGTCGCTGCTCGACATGGGTTGCGGCACATCCATCCTGGCCATCCTGGCTTCTATGCGCGGCGCCGACCCGATTACCGCCATCGACATCGACAACTGGTGCGTGACGAACTCCATCGACAACCTGCAACTGAACCACATCGAGAATATTCAGGTGGAACTGGGCGACGCCACCTCACTGAAAGGACGCACCCCGTTTGACGTCATCATTGCCAACATCAACCGCAACATTCTGCTGAACGACATGGCACAATACGTGGCGTGCATGCATCCGGGTTCGGAGATTTACATGAGTGGATTCTATGTGGAAGACATTCCCTACATCCGTGCCGAGGGCGAGCGTCTGGGCCTGCAGTTTGTGCACTACAAAGAGAAGCACAACTGGGCGGTCGTGAAATTGATGAAACCCTAATAGACCACGTTCCGGTCGATTTCATTGCGAATGGCAATCAGCTCTTCGCGCACCGATTTGAGGCGCTCCACGATTTCCGCCGTGGTGGCAGCCTCATCCTTCTGGTCGCTCTTCAGCACTTGGCGGGCACCGGCATGCGTCATGCCCTTCTCCTTCACTAAGTGCTGAATGAGGCGCACCTGCTCAATATCCGCCTCCGTGTACTGACGGATGTTTCGTCCGGCACGACGGGGGTTGAGGATGTTGGGAAACTCCTTCTCCCAATGGCGCAAAGTGGGCTCCGGGATGTTCAGCATTTCCGCCACCTCCCCGGTGGAATAGTATAACTTCAACTTTTTATCGGGATTGTACACCATACTTCTTTCTGTTTTAGCATTACTCTCTTAATCATACACCTTACCGTGGTTGGCGGCCATCTGCAACATCCGGTCGTACTCCTCGGCACTCAAATCCATAAAGTAATAGTTGACGGGATTCACCTTCTGCCCCTTCACCACCACCTCGTAGTGCAGGTGCGGACCGGTGCTCTTGCCGGTGCTCCCCACGAAGCCGATGACCTCGCCGCGCACCACCTTCTGACCGCGCACCACCTTCGACTTCTGCAAGTGGGCATAGCGCGTACGATAGCCGAAGCCATGGTTCACCTCGATACAGTTGCCGTAGCCCGTCTCCCACCCTGAAGAGATTACCACACCATCGCCCGTAGCATAAACCGGCGTACCGGGGTTGGCCGAGAAATCCATACCGCTATGAAACTTCACCGTGTTGTAAATCGGGTCGATACGCGTGCCGTAGCCCGAAGCCGTCTGCTTCAGATTCTTGTTAGCCACCGGCTGAATGGCCGGAATACACTTCAGCATCTGGTCGTGATTCTTACAAAGATCCACCACCTCATCAAACGATTTCGACTGGATATAGAGCTGTTTGGCCAGCACATCCATCTTCTGCGTGGTATTGATCACCAGCTCCGAGTTGGCCATGCTGGTAAGATGTTCGTAGCGGTTGGTGCCGCCATAGCCCCCCTGACGGATGCCGTCGGCAATCGGATCAGCCTGAAGCACCACGCGATAGAGATTATCGTCGCGTTGCTGAATGTCCTGCAACACCTCCAGCGCCTCGTCCAGGCGGTGCGAGAGCACATTATACTGCGCCTGCATCCGCGAGTTCTCGATGCGCAACTCCTTCTCGGAAGGCGAGCCGAAGAGCAGCAACAGCACCAGGAAAGCCGCAGCCCCCAACCCCATGCCTACAAAGAGACGACGCAAAATGCTGACCGCCCGCTGGCGCACCGTCGGGTAGATTCGGTCGTAAGTACGTGTTTTGGGGTTGTATATGTAGTAAACTTTACGCATATTTCTTAAATAAAGAGACCTTTAACGTCGCTTGTTGTGAATATTTTACAAGATATTTAGGGCAAAAATAATAAAATAGCGTATCTTTGCAAATCATTTTTCAGAATATTAACTTGATAAGAAAAGATATGCTGACCGCAAACGAAATTAGAGAATCGTTCAAAAGTTTTTTTGAGTCGAAAGGTCACCTCATCGTGCCTTCCGCACCCATGGTAATCAAAGACGACCCCACATTGATGTTTACCAATGCGGGCATGAATCAGTTTAAGGATATTATTTTGGGCAACCATCCCGCCAAGAGCAAAAGAGTTGCCGATTCACAGAAGTGCCTCCGTGTCAGTGGTAAGCACAACGACTTGGAAGAGGTGGGTCACGACACCTATCACCACACCATGTTCGAGATGCTCGGCAACTGGTCGTTTGGCGACTACTTCAAGAAAGAGGCCATCAGCTGGGCTTGGGAGTACCTGGTGGAGGTACTGAAACTCGACCCCGCCAACCTCTACGCCACCGTGTTTGAGGGTAGCCCCGAAGAGGGTATCGACCGCGACAACGAGGCGGCTTCCTACTGGGAGCAGTTCTTGCCGAAAGATCACATCATCAACGGTAACAAGCACGACAACTTCTGGGAGATGGGTGACACCGGTCCCTGCGGTCCCTGCTCGGAGATTCACATCGACCTCCGTCCGGCAGCGGAGAAAGCCCAAATCAGCGGTCGCGACCTGGTGAACCATGACCACCCGCAAGTGATTGAAATCTGGAACCTCGTGTTCATGCAATATAACCGCAAAGCCGACGGCAGCCTGGAGCCGCTTCCCGCCAAGGTAATCGATACCGGTATGGGATTTGAGCGCCTCTGTATGGCGATGCAAGGAAAGACATCCAACTATGACACCGACGTCTTCCAGCCGATTATCCAGACCATCGGAGCCATGGCCGGCGTACACTACGGCGACAACGAGCAGACCGACATCGCGATGCGCGTAATTGCCGACCACGTACGTACCATCTCCTTCTCTATCACCGACGGTCAGTTGCCTTCGAACGCCAAAGCCGGTTACGTCATCCGTCGTATCCTGCGCCGTGCCGTTCGTTACGCATACACCTTCCTCAACCAGAAACAGGCATTCATGTATCGCTTGTTGCCTATTCTGGTGGAGAACATGGGCGGTGCTTATCCCGAGTTGAAAGCACAGCAGCCGTTGATTGAGAAGGTGATCAAAGAGGAAGAGGAGGCATTCCTCCGCACCTTGGAGACCGGTATCCGCTTGCTGGATAAGACCATTGCTGATACGAAAGCTGCCGGTAAGACAGAGATCAGCGGTGCCGACGCCTTTACGTTGTATGACACCTTCGGCTTCCCGCTCGACCTGACCGAGTTGATTCTGCGTGAGAACGGCATGACCGTCAACAACGAGGAGTTCAACGCGGAGATGCAGAAGCAGAAAGAGCGCGCCCGCAACGCTGCTGCCGTTGAGACAGGCGACTGGGTGGTGCTGAAAGAGGGCGAGACCGAGTTCGTAGGTTACGACTTCACCGAGTATGAGACTTCCATCTTGCGTTACCGCCAGATTAAGCAGAAGAACCAGACCCTCTTCCAGCTGGTACTCGACAAGACTCCGTTCTATGCCGAGAGCGGTGGTCAGGTGGGTGACACCGGTGTGCTCGTCAGCGAGTTTGAGACCATTGAGATCATAGATACGAAGAAGGAGAACAACCTCCCGATTCACCTGACCAAGAGTTTGCCGCAACATCCGGAGGCTCCGATGATGGCTTGTGTGGATACCGAGAAACGCGACGCTTGTGCCGCCAACCACTCATGTACCCACTTGCTCGACGAGGCGCTGCGCACGGTGTTGGGTACCCACGTAGAGCAGAAGGGTTCTTTGGTTACTCCGAAGAGCTTGCGTTTCGACTTCTCGCACTTCCAGAAAGTGACCGACGAGCAGTTGCGTGAGGTAGAGCGCCTGGTCAACAAGAAGATTCGT
This sequence comes from uncultured Bacteroides sp., assembly GCA_964432715.1. Taxonomy (GTDB): domain Bacteria; phylum Bacteroidota; class Bacteroidia; order Bacteroidales; family Bacteroidaceae; genus Phocaeicola_A. The sequence goes on along the minus strand of CAYSOW010000028.1, from coordinate 5,657 downwards.
CAGAACGTACCTTTGACCGACCATCGTAACGTGCCTATCGAGAAGGCGAAAGAGTTGGGCGCCATTGCCCTCTTCGGCGAGAAATACGGCGACGAGGTGCGCGTAGTACAGTTCGGTAGCTCCATTGAGTTCTGTGGCGGTACCCACGTATCAGCCACCGGTAAGATTGGTATGATGCGTATCATCTCCGAGAGTTCGGTAGCAGCCGGTGTTCGTCGTATCGAGGCCATTACCGGTGCCGAGGTGGAAGAGATGACCTACAAGATTCAGGACACCCTGACCGAGCTGAGAGGTCTCTTCAACAACGCCCCCGACTTGAAGGTAGCCATCCGCAAGTACATCGAGGAGAACGAGGGACTGAAGAAACAGATGGAAGAGTTTGCCAAGGAGAAAGAGGCACAGCTGAAAGAGACGCTGAAGAAATCGGCACGCGAAGTGAACGGTGTCAGCATCATCTCCGGCGTATTGCCTTTGCCTGCCGCATCCATCAAGAACATCGCCTTCCAGTTGCGCGGTGAGATGGCCGAGAACCTGCTCTTCGCAGTGGGCTCCATCGAGAACGACCGTCCGACACTGACCATCATGTTGAGCGACAACCTGGTGGAAGGCGGACTGAAAGCCGGTGCTTTGGTGAAAGAGGCTGCCAAACTGATTCAAGGTGGTGGCGGCGGTCAACCGCACTTTGCAACGGCCGGTGGTAAGAACACAGACGGTCTGTCGGCTGCGGTAGATAAGGTCATCGAACTGGCCGGATTCTAATCCACACAATTGAAAGTTACATTTCAACCATAGATCAACGGGCTGCTTCTACACACAGAGGCAGCCCGTTTTGATTCAGCAAAGAAAGATTTTAAAGGCATCTTTTTTGATTGATAAAAAAATGCGTTACCTTTGTTCTGAATATAGTAAACGCTGAATTCCATGAAAGAATTTTTCAAAATGATGATGGCCACTGTGGCGGGACTCTTACTCACCGGACTGATAGTCAGTGTGGTGGGCATCTTGCTGTTGGTGGTAATAGTCTCCGTGGGCAGTCAGCCGACCGCCTCTGTCAAGAAGGGCTCCGTGCTGGTGCTCTCACTCGAGGGAGAACTCCACGAACAAGGGAGAGTAGACCCCCTCTCGTTCCTCTTGGGGGATGATTACAACAAGACGGGACTGAACGACCTGATAGCAGCCATCGACTGCGCCGAGAAGGACGACCGTGTGGAGGGCATCTATCTGAAAGCCGGCATTTTATCGGCCTCCCCTGCCCAACTGCAGGAGCTGCGCCAGCGCCTGCAACGCTTTCAGAGAAGGAGTGGAAAATTCATCGTGGCGTATGCCGACGACTATACGCAAGGCACTTACTACCTCTGCAGCGTGGCCGACAAAGTGGTGATGAACCCCTCGGGACAGATTGCCTGGCGCGGACTCTCGTCGCAGGTGATGTACTATAAGGAGACGCTCGACAAGCTGGGCGTGGAGATGCAGGTGTTCAAGGTGGGCACCTACAAATCGGCGGTGGAGCCCTTCCTCACCACACAGATGAGCGATGCCAACAAAGAGCAGCTGCAGGAGTTTCTCGAAACCGTCTGGGACGAGATGACACTATCCATCTTCGAGTCCCGCGATATCGACGTAGATTCACTGAATGCCTATGCGGACCACCTGGCCATGTTTCAGGAGTCGAAACGATTTGTGGAGCAAGGCATGGTGGACACCCTGATGTATCGTTTGGATATGGAGGATTACCTGGAGCAACAGCTACCCTCCGGCAAGGAGTTAAATCTGATTTCGGTGGACGACCTGCTGAGTACACGGAGTTCCGGCAAGAAAGCCAAGCATCACATCGTCATCTACTATGCAGAGGGCGAGATTGACGGAGTGAACGACTTCAGTCAGGAGGGCATCCACAGTCCGAAGGTGTGCCGCGACCTGCGCAAGCTGGCGGAAGATGAAAGTGTGGACGGTATCGTGTTCCGCATCAACTCACCGGGCGGTAGCGCCTACGCCTCCGAACAGATTTGGAACGAGCTGAACGAAATGATACTGAAGAAGCCGGTGGTGGTTTCCATGAGTGGCTATGCCGCTTCGGGAGGTTACTATATCTCCTCCGCTGCACTCCGTATCTTTGCGCAACCCACCACACTGACGGGCTCCATCGGTATCTACGGAATGGTGCCCAACCTGCAGAAGTTGAGCGAGGAGAAACTGGGACTCCACATCGGCACGGTGAACACCAACAAACACTCGGACGTGGGCAACCTGTTACGCCCGTTTGATACGGAGGAACGCGCCGCCATGCAGAGTTACATCGAGCACGGCTACCAGCTCTTCCTGGAACGTTGTGCAGTACACGGAAACCGCACGGTAGCGGAGATAGACTCCGTGGCCGGCGGTCGCGTTTGGAGCGGCTGGAAGGCATTACATCTGAAGTTGGTAGACAACTTGGGCGGTCTGCAGGATGCCGTTGAATGGATGGCAGACACCATGAGATGGGGCGATGATTACGACTGCGAGGAGCAACCGGTACAAGAGGAACTCTGGATGTCGATTCTGAACGCCAAAGAGAACTTGATGAACGCGAAGGTGCGCGAGAGCATGGGCGATTACTACCCCACGCTGCAGTTCCTCCGTCATCTTCAGGAGAAGGACCGCATCCAGATGCGCCTGCCCTTCGATTTACAATTGAATTTATAGCAACTATATAATATAAGGTGTACAACCACACATCCGTATGAAGCAACGTTTACCCCATATCTACCCCGCCCTGCGTCCGCTGGCCTTTCTCTATGGCTTGGGCGTGCGGCTGCGTAACCAACTCTTCGACCGAGGCATCCTCACGTCGAAGTCGTTTGATACGCCCGTGCTCTGCGTCGGCAACCTGACGGTGGGCGGCACGGGAAAGACGCCGCATACGGAGTACCTCATCCGATTGCTGCAACAGGAGTTCCGCGTGGCAGTGCTCAGTCGCGGCTACAAGCGGAAGTCGAAAGGCTACCTGCTGGCAGATGCGCAAACGCCGATGGCACAGCTGGGCGACGAGCCCTACCAGATGAAGCATAAGTTCCCTGCCATTCAGATGGCGGTGGATGCCGACCGCTGTCACGGCATTGAGCAACTGACCCAACAACCTGCTGCGCAGCGCCCCGAAGTAATTCTGCTGGATGATGCCTATCAGCATCGCTATGTGAAGCCGGGCCTCACCCTGCTGCTCATCGACTATCACCGACCGGTCTACGACGACCTGCTGTTGCCGGCGGGACGGTTGCGGGAGCCGGTGAAGGGAAAAGCGCGCGCACAGGCAGTAATCATCACCAAATGTCCGCAAGGAGTTCCGGCCGAAGAGTGTCAGCGCATCGCCGAGCGACTGCAGTTGACGCCTCAGCAACCCCTCTTCTTCACCACCCTGCGCTACGGCGCCCTCACGCCCCTCTTCGAGCGGAGCCTGGAGGCACGTCCGCTGGAGAGCCTGAAGCCGGAGGAACAAGTGTTGCTGCTCACCGGCATCGCCTCCCCGGCACGACTGGTGGAAGAGCTGTCGAAGCACACGTCGGCGGTACGTTCGCTCTACTACCCCGACCACCACGCCTTCACGCCGAAGGACCTGCAGCAGATAGCGCAAACATTCCGGTCGTTGGACCCCGCGCACCGACTCGTGATTACCACTGAGAAAGATGCGACGCGCCTCCTCGACCTCCCCTTGAGCGAAGAGATCAAAAGAAATATTTACACCCTGCCCATCGAGGTGGAATTCCTCCACGGACAGGCACAACAATTTAATCAATACATTACAAACTATGTTAGAACGAATTCAAGAAACAGCATCCTTCTTGCGGGAAAGAATGCACACGAATCCTGAGACAGCCATCATCTTGGGTACAGGCTTGGGTAGCTTAGCCAATGAGATTACCGAGAAGTACGAGATTCCTTACCAGGAGATCCCCAACTTCCCCGTGTCCACCGTAGAGGGCCATAGCGGCAAACTCATCTTCGGAAAGCTGGGCAACAAAGACATCATGGCGATGCAAGGACGTTTCCACTACTACGAGGGTTACAGCATGAAAGAGGTAACCTTCCCGGTACGCGTCATGCGTGAATTGGGTATCAAAACACTGTTTGTATCCAATGCTTCCGGTGGTACGAACCCGGCTTTCGCTATCGGCGACTTGATGATCATCACAGATCATATCAACTACTTCCCCGAGCATCCGTTGCGCGGCAAGAACATTCCTTACGGACCGCGTTTCCCGGACATGAGCGAGGCGTACGACAAGGAGTTGATTCGCAAGGCGAAAGAGATTGCCAAGGAGAAAGGCATCCACGTGCAGGAGGGTGTCTATGTAGGTACCCAGGGCCCCACGTTTGAGACGCCGGCGGAGTATAAGTTGTTCCGCATCTTCGGTGCCGACGCCGTAGGTATGTCTACCGTGCCCGAGGTGATTGTGGCCAACCACTGCGGCATTAAAGTATTCGGCATCTCGGTCATCACCGACCTGGGTGTGGAAGGTAAGATTGTGGAAGTGACGCACGAGGAGGTGCAGAAGGCAGCCGACGAGGCACAGCCGAAGATGACCACCATCATGCGCGAACTGATTAACAGAGCTTGATATGCAGGAAGGTAAAAGAACGGAGATTGCTACGTTGGGTGAGTTTGGCTTGATTCGCCACCTGACGGAGGATGTAACGCCTCAGAATGAGTCGACGCGCTACGGCATCGGTGACGACGCTGCAGTGTTGAGCTTTCCGCAGAAGCAGGTATTGGTGACCACCGACCTGCTGATGGAGGGAGTGCACTTTGACCTGACCTACACGCCCCTGAAGCACTTGGGTTACAAGTCGGCACAGGTAAACTTCTCGGACATCTACGCCATGAACGGAACGCCGAAGCAGATTACGGTTTCCATCGCCCTCTCGAAGCGTTTCAGTGTGGAGGACATGGAGGAGTTCTACAGCGGCTTGAAGCTGGCGTGCCAGTTGCACCACGTGGACATCGTGGGTGGCGACACCACCTCCTCGCTCACGGGTATGGCCATCAGCATCACCTGTATCGGTGAGGCAGATGCAGATCAGGTGGTCTACCGCAACGGAGCGAAGGAGACGGACTTGATTTGTGTTTCGGGCGACTTGGGCGCGGCTTACATGGGCTTGCAGTTGCTGGAGCGCGAGAAGGCGGTGTTCAAAGGCGAGAAGGATGTTCAGCCGGATTTCTCGGGCAAGGAGTACATCCTGGAGCGTCAGCTGAAACCGGAGGCTCGTCGCGACATCGTGGAGAAGTTGCGTGAAGCGGGGGTTAAACCGACGGCGATGATGGACATCTCCGACGGCCTCTCTTCGGAGTTGCTTCACATCTGCTCACAGAGCAACACAGGTTGTCGTGTCTACGAGGAGCGCATCCCGCTCGACTATCAGACGGCGGTCATGGCGGAGGAGCTGAACATGAACGTAACGACTTGCGCCCTGAATGGCGGCGAGGATTACGAGTTGCTCTTCACGGTCCCCTTGGCCGACCACGAGAAGATTGCCGAGATGGAGGGTATCCGCATCATCGGTCACATCACGAAGCCGGAGCTGGGCGCTGCATTGATTACGCGCGACGGTCAGGAGTTCGAGCTGAAGGCGCAGGGATGGAACCCGCTGAAGCAGGAAGAGGAATAGTAGCTTGGTGAAACGCC
>CAYSOW010000027.1:0-22522 GCA_964432715.1 uncultured Bacteroides sp. | reverse complement strand
TTAGAAATTATATTTCACCGCCAACGTTGGATTTACGTAAGTATTCTTGCCGGTGGTAATTTCCGGATTGACGAAATTGCTGGAAATCTCTATCTCTGTACCTACGGAAAAATGACGGGTGAGGTTGTACCATAGCTGAGGCTCGGTCATCATCACCAACTTGCCGTGACCGTTTGTCTTCTCGCCTCTCCAGAAATCAATGAAGCCGGAGAAGGTGCAGCGGTTGTGCGCAAAGTTCGTACCCCATACACCGGTCAGCTGGAATGAAGCGTAGGAGGATGTTTCCTGATATTTGAAGTAGTGCTTGTACATGGCTTGGATAGACCACGTGGTGGTGAACTGCTCGGTATGACCGTTCCATGCCGGACCGACCAATACGGCGTTCTGGAAACGTGTGCCTCCGCCTTGTTTGAAACTCGTCAATCCACCGTTGTACTCCACATGAGCGGCTAGGTTGGTGCGCTCGGAGGGGTGTGCAAAGGTGAACTCGCGTGAAATTTCGGTGTAGGCACCCTTCATGCCATCGCTGTACATGTCTAAGTCGATGAAGTAGTACCACGAGCCGAGTGCATCCGGTTTAAATTGTTCGAAAGTGACGGTCACGTTCTGTCTCGTAGCCTCTTCTGCAGAGTAGATTCTGCGACCGAAATCATAGTGCAACTGGATGTTTTGTGCGTTCGCTCCCCAGGAGGCAAGTGCCAGCAGGAGCATCAGAAAAAATTTTTTCATACAATCAATGTGTTTGGTTGCTGTGTTGAAACAAGGTGAATAAAATGAGCATTTAATATTGTTATGTACATTCGATTTATCCGAGCTTGAGTCGAGTATTCTCCAAAGGAATCACCGGCTGTTCGCGGAAGCGGATGGTCTGCGTCTGCCAGTCCATCGACTCCACAATGGCCATTGACTCCAGTCGATACCCCTCGGCACGGAGCTCGCGTCCGCCCTTCTGTTGTCCCTTCTCAATGGCGATACCGATACCGGCCACTTGTCCGCCGGCTTGATGTACCAAGTCGATGAGCGAGTGGGCTGCCTCACCGTCCGCCAGAAAGTCGTCGACAATCAGTACCCGATCAGTGGGGGAGAGATAGGGCTTAGAAACGAAGATATGGTTCATCTTCTTGTGGGTGAACGAGTAGGCTTGAGAGACGTACTTGTCGTCCGTGCTGTTGGCTGTCTCGCTTTTCTTTGCAAAGACCACCGGCACGTCGTAAAGGTCGCCCAGCAAAGTGGCAATGGCAATGCCGCTCGCCTCAATGGTGAGCACCTTGTTGACCTCCACGCCGCGGAAGCGACGTTTGAACTCATACGCCATCTGACGAATGATGTCGATATCTATCTGGTGATTCAGAAAGCTGTCCACCTTCAGAATGTTGCCCTCCTTGATCACACCGTCTTGCAGAATCTTCTCTTCCAAAAAGTTCATAAACTTCTCTTTATACTTTATATATATTGCAAAGATAATCGAAATAATTGAAAAATCAACCTTTCTTTCGGACTCGTTTCATTTGCCAGAAACGCAGCATGCGCTGGTAGTAGGTGAGGAGCAAGGTGGTGAGTGGCAGGGCGATAATCATACCCAGAATGCCCAACAGACTGCCCCAGATAGAGAGCGAAAGGAGGATGATGGCGGGATGGAGACCGGTCACCTTACCCATGATGCGCGGGGTGAGAAGGGTGTCTTGGATGGCTTGCACGATGACAAAGACCAGCAGGGCACCGGCAAGAATCCACCAGAAGTTGCCCCCGGTGTCGGCAGCTTTTAAAAGTGCCAAGAGAACGGTGGGTACCAATGCAATGAGTTGCAGGTAGGGCACCATGTTGAGCGCACCGATAAAGAGACCGAAGCCGATGGCGAGCGGGAAGTCGATGAGCAGAAAACCGATGCTGAAGAGTACGCCGACGGTGAAGGCGATAAGTGCCTGGCCGCGGAAGTAGCGGTTCATACCCTCTTTTACATCGTTGGAGATGCGCTTCACTACACGGCGCGTGCGGATGGGCAATAGTTGTAGCCAACCGGAAGCAATTTCTTCATAATCGAGCAAAATGAAGATGAGGTAGAGTAGGGTGATGAAGCTGGCGAAGAAATTGACCAATAGGTTGATGGAGCCCGAGATAAGGTTCCACACTTGCGGCAACGCCTCTTTCAGCATCTCTTGCAGATGTTCTTCCGAGAAGATATTCTGGTAAATCCAGTCCATATCGACATAGCGGGCAAAGAAGCGGTTGACGGTCTCCGGGATGCCGGTGCCGTTGCCTTGCTGTTGGATGTAGAGCCCAAGCAAGTCGCGTAGTCGTCCAAATTCCTCTACCATGGGCGGAATGAAGAGCATGAAGGCAGCGGTGAGGATACCTCCGATGACCAGCAACGTACAGAGAATGGCCACGATGCGGTACTTCAGATGCAACTTATATTGAAAGAAACAGACCGCGGGATAAAGCAGGTAGGCGATGATCCACGCAATGAAGAAGGGGAGCAGTACACTGCTCAGGCGGTTCAGCAGCCAGAGTCCGCCGATGACGAGCAGTATGGTGAGTAATCCCCGAATGAATCGGTCGAAGGTAATTTCTTTTCTTTCCATGGTATTCCTATTATATAAGGTGTAGGAGGCTTGATTCTGATGGAGTCAAGCTTCCTGTTTCTTCTCTTCTTTCTCCAAACGCTGCTCCTCGAGGATGGCCCGTTGGTAGCAGTTGCGGCAGAGGGGCTCATACTCCATCTTCTCACCCAGCAAGACACGCTTCTCGTTCTTGATGGTGCGGTGGGAAAGGTAGGCCAGTTGTCCGCATTTCACGCAAATGGCATGCACCTTGCTCACCTCGTCGGCAATGGCGCAGAGGGCGGGCATCGGACCGAAGGGAATGCCTTTGAAGTCCATATCGAGGCCTGCGATGATGACGCGTACCCCGCGGTTGGCCAGCTCGTTGCATACCTCCACCAGTCCGTCGTCAAAGAACTGTGCCTCGTCGATGCCCACCACATCAATCTCTGACGAGAAGAGCAGAATGCTTCCCGACGATTCGATGGGGGTAGAGGCGATAGCGTTGCTATCGTGTGAAACAACCTCTTGGTCCGAGTAGCGGGTGTCCAGGGCCGGCTTAAATATTTCAACCCGTTGATGCGCAAAGGTGGCGCGCTTCAGACGGCGTATTAATTCTTCGGTCTTACCGGAGAACATGGAGCCGCAAATCACTTCGATGCGGCCTCTGCGATGGGTCTCCAGCTGATTATCTTCTGAAAAATTGATCATCTTGCAATGCTTAAAGAATTTGTTCCTAGATTTATATCTTTGGCAAAAATACGATTTACTTTTGAATTATCGCTCTTTTTATCGACCAATCGGGCGATTGAATGGACTATAAAGATTGAATAATGTACAACAACTGTTAAAATATGGGCGGATTAAAACCGTTGCGCTCCTTTTTAGTATACATTTGTAGCAAATATATCAGATTACTTGGTTATGGGAAAACTTTACGTCGTGCCTACCCCGGTGGGTAACTTGGAAGATATGACCTTCCGCGCCATTCGGGTGTTGAAGGAGGCTGATTTGATTCTGGCTGAAGATACAAGGACTTCGGGCATCCTGCTGCGTCATTTTGAAATTAAAAATGCCTTGCAGTCGCACCATAAGTTCAATGAGCATCAGACGGTGAATCATGTTATTCAGCGACTGAAGGCGGGCGAGACGGTGGCTTTGATTTCGGATGCGGGTACGCCGGCAATCTCCGATCCGGGCTTCCTGATGGTGCGTGAGTGTGTCCGTAACGGTATCGAGGTGCAGTGCTTGCCGGGAGCTACGGCTTTTGTGCCTGCATTGGTCTCTTCCGGACTGCCGGATGAACGTTTCTGTTTCGAAGGTTTCTTGCCGCAGAAGAAGGGACGTGTCACTCGCTTAACGCAGTTGCAGGAGGAGCACCGTACGATGATTTTCTACGAGTCGCCTTACCGACTGGTGAAGACGCTGACGCAATTCATCGAGTTCTTCGGTCCCGACCGCCCCGTATCGGTGTGCAGGGAGATTTCGAAGGTGCACGAGGAGAGTGTACGCGGCACGCTGACGGAGGTGGTGCAACACTTTACGGAGACGGAACCGAAGGGCGAGATTGTGATTGTCCTTGGGGGAAAACCGGAAGTGGAAGGTGAGGAGCCGGAGGTGAATACTTCGGTGGAGAAACCTAAGCGCCGTAAGGAACGGAAGGATGGCACATTCGTTTCTAAGTATGCCGCCAAGCAGGCTGCTCAGGAAGCGGAGGCGGACGACGAAGATGAATAACAAATAGATACAAGATAAAGCTTAACTTTTAAAAGAAGAAACATGAAAAAGATTGCACTGTCAATTTTGTGTGTGGCCGCGATGATGACTTCATGCAATAACTTGGGTGGGGGCAGTAAGGATGATTTGAAAGCTGAAAATGATTCCTTGTGGACTGCTATTTCAGAGCGTAATGCTGAGTTGGACCAGATGATGGGTACCTTTAATGAAATTCAAGAGGGGTTCCGTCAAATTAATGAGGCGCAGGGTCGTGTGGATTTGGATGCCAATGCGGAAGGTGCCAACCCGACTCAGAAGATGAAGGATGACCTGCAGTTTATCGCGCAGACCATGGCTTCTAACAAGGCTCAGATTGAAAAATTACAGAAACAATTAAATAATAGTACTTATCAATCGAAACAGCTGAAGAAGGCGATTGAGAATCTGCAGAAGGAGCTGGATGCTAAGACGAAGCAAATTGAAGCTCTTCAGGAGGAACTGGCTGCGAAGAATATTCGTATTGCGGAATTGGATGACGCTGTGGCCGGTCTGAATGAGGATGTAAGCAACCTGTCGAAGGAGAATACCGAGAAGGCTCGTACCGTGGCTGCGCAGGACAAGGCGCTCAATACGGCTTGGTTTGTCTATGGTACTCGCTCGGAGCTGAAGGAGCAGAAGATTCTGAATAAGGGAGATGTGCTGGCTACTTCTAACTTCAACAAGGATTACTTTACGCAGATTGATATTCGTACCGATAAGGAGATTAAACTTTACTCTAAGAAGGCGGAGTTGCTGACTACGCACCCGGAGGGTAGCTACTCGCTGGAGAAGGATGCCAAAGGGCAGTATGTGCTGGTCATCACGCAGCCGAGTGTCTTCTGGAGTGTATCTCGCTACTTGGTGATTTTGGTGAAATAAAATCTACTTAATATATTCGACTCGGAGCATTCGGAGCGGTCGGAGCTTATCTGACTTACTTGGAGTTTATTTGTCCTTTTTCATTCTTTTCTACCATAAAAACTCATTCCGATTGAGCTTACGATGCAGCTTTCGAGGCTTCGATGCTTTCGATTCGAATCTCTTAATTCCGGACTCCCCCGTTGGCGGGGTCTGTGGTTTCTCCCTTTAAAACTAAACTAAACTTAACACGACTTGACTATGGAGGCGTATTTACCTTATTTCCTGCTTTGCTTCACTTCATTCTTTACGCTGACAAACCCACTGGGAACGATGCCGGTTTTCCTCACGATGACGAGTAATATGTCTGAGAAGGAGCGACGGGCAGTGGTGAAACGTGCTACAATTGTCTCTTTCCTTACGCTGATGACTTTCCTCTTGGCGGGACAGTTTCTCTTTGAGTTCTTCGGACTCTCCACCAATGGCTTCCGTATTGCGGGAGGCGTGATTATCTTTAAAATCGGTTATGACATGCTGCAGGCACGCTATACGCCGATGAAACTACGCGACGAGGAAATTCGTACCTATGCGAATGATATCTCGGTGACACCGCTGGCTATCCCGATGCTTTGTGGACCGGGTGCTATTGCGAATGCCATTGTGCTGATGCAAGATGCCGAGTCGCTGACGAAACAACTGATTCTGGTGGGTACCATCGCGCTGATCTATCTGATTACCTATTTTATTTTGCGTGCTTCCACTCGTTTGATTAAGGTGTTGGGAGATACCGGCAACAATGTGATGATGCGTCTGATGGGTTTAATCTTGATGGTGATTGCCGTGGAGTGTATGGTCAGTGGATTGCGCCCCGTGCTGGTGGATATTCTGCGAGAGGGGCTGATATCGCTCCCTTAATCCTGTTGAGCATCGTTGAGGCTGACTGAAAACAAATAAAAAACCCGAGGAAACTTTTCAGTTCCTCGGGATAAAACTTTTGTGCATGAATTCTGATTGCGGAAGCTGGGGGATTCGAACCCCCGGTACGGTAACCCGTACGGCAGTTTAGCAAACTGCTGGTTTCAGCCACTCACCCAAACTTCCAAAACCAAATTTGGAGGTACCTAGCAGATTCGAACTGCTGTACACGGTTTTGCAGACCGCTACCTAGCCACTCGGTCAAGGTACCATTTGTTTCATGATTGCGGATGCAAAGGTATAACATTATTTTGAATTTCCAACTATTTTGGGCAACTTTTTTTGTCTTTATCCCGATTATTTTCGCATTCCTCGTGGCGCGCTGTCCCCCGTTTGCTTCGGGAACAGCCGCACGAGCAGCAGTTGCACATCGACTCGTTACGTCTCGATGCGCTGATAATGTGATAGATACGAAAACCTATCCAGACGAGACAGCCCGCCAGAATGAGGTAAACGATGATATCTTGTAGATTCATTTCCATCTGAAACTTTTTTCTTTTTTTCTGAGATTATACAAACAAACTTCCTATCTGATAGAAGAGGAAGGAGACCAGCCACGCCAATCCGGTGGTGTAGCAGGCGGTGAAAATAGCCCACTTCCAGCTGCCCGACTCCTGACGTATGGCGGCCATGGTGGCGATGCAGGGGAAGTAAATCAGTACAAACAACATGTAGGCATAGGCCACCAATGGGGTGATGGGGATGCGCTGGGAGAGGTTGACGCTCTCTACATCGTCGTTGTTGGTATAGAGTACTCCGAGGGTACTTACCACCAATTCCTTCGCTCCGGCACCGGAAATGAGTCCGATACCTAGCTTCCAGTCGAATCCCAACGGCTCGATGACAGGTTCGATGGCCTTACCAATCTGACCGATGTAGGAGTTCTCTTGCTGCTCCGCCTGGTTGGTGTAGGCGTTGTGGTTAGGGTAGTAGCCCAGGAACCATATGATGATGGAGGCAATCATGATGATACCTCCCATCTTGCGCAGGTATTGTTCGCCTTTCTCCCACGTGTGGCGCAGAATGGCCTTGGCGGTCGGCATGCGGTAGGGGGGGAGTTCCATCACGAACGGGGTGTCATCACCCTTCACCAATACCTTACTAAACAACCGGGCCAGGATAACTGCCAGGAAGATGCCGATGGCGTAGATGCTCAGCAGTATCAGACTGGCATTATTGGGGAAAAGGGCACCGATGAGCACCAGATAGATGGGCAGACGGGCGCTGCAGGACATCAAGGGGGTGATCAGCATGGTGATGAGGCGACTCTTGCGGTTCTCGATGGTGCGTGAGGCCATGATGGCGGGCACGTTGCAGCCGAATCCCATAATCAGGGGGATGAACGATTTTCCGTGCAAGCCCATCTTATGCATAATCTTGTCCATGATGAAGGCGGCACGAGCCATGTAGCCCGAATCTTCCATGATGGAGATGAAGAAGTAGAGCAGCAGGATGTTGGGCAGGAAGACAATGACGCCGCCTACACCACCGATGATACCGTCTACAATCATATCTTTCAATGTTCCCTCGGGCATGTGCTCTTGCACCAGTGTACCGATTTGGTCCACCAACCATTCGATGCCTTGCATCGGATAGTCGCCTAATACGAAGGTTCCTTCAAAGATAATATAAAGGAAGAGGAAGAAAATGGGGTAGCCCCAGATGCGGTGCGTCACGAATGAGTCGATTACCTTCGTTACCTGTCCTGTGGGCAGGTGGTTGTCGGTATAGGTCTCTTTCAGCGCACCTTGAATAAATCCGTATTTGGCATCCGCGATGGCTGACTCGCTATCTTCGTTGGTCACCTGCAAGATACGTTGTTTGGCTTTATCGCGCACCTGCAAGATTTCCTTACCGTTGGGTAAGGCACGTACCACCTCCTCCAACACCTTATCGTTCTCCAGCAGTTTGATGGCCAGAAAACGGGTGGAGTATTTATGACGAATGCTCGAGTTGACTTGAATGGGCGCCTGCACCTGATTAATCGCCGCCTCCAGTTCCGGACGGTGGTTAATGTGGATGTGGCGGATGGGACGGTCGCTCATCTGTTGCTCCAGGTGGGAGGTGATGCTCTGTTTATATTTCTTCTCGTGGTACTGAATATGCTCGTTGATACGTTTTTCGCGTACCTCCTCTTCTTCGTTCTCCGTTCCCTTCCGGCTCTGCTCATGGCGTTGCACGTGCTCCACAATGCGCTGCATGTGCGGCTGCATCTGCAGGGCGAAGTAGGTATCCAGAGCGTCCGCGTTCTCGTAGACATTAATCACCTGGTCGAAGAGTTGTTCGATACCTTGCTGACGGCGACAGACGGTGGGTACCATCGGTACACCGAGCAGGCGACTCAGGTTGACGTAGTCGAGTTTGTTACCGCTCTGCTCCAGCTCGTCGTACATATTGAGGGCAATCACCATGCGCACATTCATATCAATGAGCTGCGTGGTGAGGTAGAGGTTGCGCTCAATGTTGGAAGAGTCTACCACATTGATGATCACATCCGGCGTCTGGTCGATGATATATTCGCGCACATAAATCTCCTCCGGCGAGTAGGCCGAGAGTGAGTAAGTGCCCGGCAAGTCAATCAAGCGGATGTTATATCCCTTGAAGTCGAAGTGTCCCTCTTTGGCATCCACGGTGACACCACTGTAGTTGCCCACGCGTTCGTGCATGCCCGAGGCAATGTTGAACATGGAGGTCTTACCACAGTTGGGGTTGCCCACCAGTGCCACGTTGATGGTTTTTCGTTTGCCTTGTGCCACGGCGGTCCACTCCGCCTCCGGAATCTCCTCTGTGCTGGGAATGCCCGGCTGGGCCTCCGGATGAAGTTCCTGACGTGCCTCCTCCTCGCTGACCACCTCGATATGGGCGGCCTCTTCGCGACGAAGAGAGATTTCGTAACCTAAGATTCTATATTTAATAGGGTCTTTTAACGGGGCGTTCAGAATGACTTCCACGGTCTTTCCTTTGATGAATCCCATCTCGACGATTCTCTTGCGGAAACCACCATGACCTTGCACCTTAACGATGACGCCCTTTTCTCCTGTATGTAATTCGGATAAACGCATGCTGTATACTTTAGTGTCGCAAAGATAGAAGATATGTATGGTATCTGCAAATAATTTAGATTCTATTTAAATAATAGCGCATCTTGTAACTCTTCAGAAAGAGTTGTAACTTTGCTTTCGGGTTCTGCAGGTATGGATAGAAAGAACCCGTAGAAAGGAGTGGAAGGATGATGAAAAAACTGGAATGTGAAGTAAAACAACTGATTGAGCGGGAGCGGATGTTCAGCCGGAAGGCGCGTCTGCTGGTCTGCGTGAGCGGTGGTGCCGATTCGGTGGCACTGCTGCATGTCATGCTCGCTTTGGGCTACCCTTGCGTGGCGGTCCATTGCAACTTCCATCTGCGTGGAGCAGAGTCTGACAGGGATGAGACTTTTGTGCGCGATCTCTGTCGTTCGCTGGATGTCACGCTCTTTGTGACTCATTTTGATACCGCCACTTATGCCGTCCAGCATCACCTTTCTATTGAGATGGCGGCGCGGGAGCTACGATACAACTATTTTCATCAATTGAAGGAGGAACTGCACTTGACACATATCGTGGTGGCGCATCATCGTGATGATCAGGTGGAGACACTGTTGCTGCATCTGTTGCGGGGCACGGGTGTGCAAGGCTTGTGTGGCATTCGTCCGGTGAACGGGGAGATTGTGCGTCCGTTGCTGAGGCTCTCTCGTAAGGAGATTGAGGCTTATCTGGAGGAAATGCATCAAACGTATGTCACCGACAGTACCAACCGGGACGACCGCTTTACGCGCAATAAGATTCGCTTGCAATTGCTGCCTCTGATGGAGGAAATCAATCCGTCGGTGCGAGAAACACTTCAACTTTTCTCGGAGCGTATGACCGAAGTGGCGGCGCTCTATGAAGGGACGATGGCGGAAGCAAGGAAGCGTGTGACGCAGCCTTTGCCGTTGGGAGATGGATTTGCGGTGGATTTGTCGCTGTTGTCGCAAGAGACGGCGCCCCGAAGTGTGCTCTTCGAATTGTTGCGCCCGTTGGGGTTCCGTAGCGAACAGGTGGCGCAGGTGGAGGGCTTGCTGGAGGGACCTTCCGGACGGCAGGTTTCGAACGGGACATGGGTGGCGCTGAAGGATCGTACCCAATTGCTGGTCTACCCGATGTCTACGAAGGAACTAACGCATTTTGAACGACCGTTGAGGGTGGAAGAGACGTTGAGGCTGCCCGATGGGGGCTTGATAACGCTGGAACGGCTGCCGTGGAGTGGGGAGGCACAAGTGGAGAAGTTGCCGGAGGTGGCTTATCTGGATGGCGATCGTTGTGGCGAGGAACTGCAGGTGCGCTTGTGGCACGAGGGCGACCGGCTGATACCTTTCGGCATGAAGGGGTGGAAGAAGGTGAGTGACTACCTGACCGACCGCAAACGGAGCTTGTGGCAGAAGCAACACCAATGGGTGGTGACCACGGCAAAGGGCGATTTGTGTTGGTTGGTGAAGGAACGCACCGATGAACGCTTTCGGGTGACAGACGCCACCAAGTGGGTTTGGCGGATTCGTTATACTGCACCTGCATAAACGGCACCCATTAAAAAAGTTTCCGCATAGATTAATTCCGTATAAACGCCTACCGTATAAAAGGACAAAGAGCTTCGCCTTCTTTCGAAAGCGAAGCCCTTTATGCCCTTCGAGGGGTTTTAACGGCCCTCGATAGGAACGGAACGTAAGGTTATTCCACCTGTCCCAGCGAGTTGCCGTATTCCATTTCACCTTGAACGACAAACAAAATCTCCTCCGGGTCGAAGTCTCCGATTTTGTCCTTCTTAGCCTCTTTTACCACATAGTCCACAATCGCATCCTGATCGATTTCAATGAAACCATCCTTATCCGGTTGTACGTCCAGACATCCACTCTCTGTGTAATAGTCGGAGATGGTGTCCAAAAAGTAATAAAGCTCGTCGTCAGAGAAACGCTCTTTCAGATCTTGCGGAAGATAGTTCTTGATGAACTCAATGGTCTTCTCGTCATCCAAATCCTCCATGAGGAATTCATCGTTTGTTGCCATGGTGTCTTTGTATTATAAAAGATTTTTGATTTTCTCTTCGAAGACAGCTTTCGTAGCGGCACCCACCTGTTTGTCAACCACCTCACCGTTCTTGATGAAGAGCACAGTCGGGATGTTACGAACACCGAACTTGCCGGTCAAATCGTCGTTGTCGTCCACGTTGCATTTGCCGATTGTTACCTGATCCTTATACTCCTCTGCCAAAGCCTCGATATCCGGACCGATTTTCTTGCAAGGACCACACCAAGTAGCCCAGAAGTCTACTACTACAGGCTTTCCTTCTGCTACCAAAGCCTCAAAGTTTCCATCAGTAATTTCTAATGCCATAGTTTCTGTTATTTATTAGTTATTCAATTTCTGTTCGCAAAGATATTAATTAATTTTGAATTCCAACTCCGGACGGCTGAGAATGTATGTGATTAAGTTTTTCTTAACAGAGATTCTCCGATTGGACGAGACCATCTCCAGACGCATCTTCTCGTGCGGATCGACGATGCAGAAGTACAACTTCGTGTTGCCCGGACTGTCCTCGGTGAGTGTGTTGATCTCTGTGACAAACTCTTCGTCCAGGTCGTCTACCGGCAGGGTGATGGTGAACTTCTCCAACACACTGTCCTTGATGTCCGGAAGCAACTGGATGTTGCCTATCTTTATCTCATACTCATCGGCTTTCCACTGGCGCGGTGCGCACTTACCCGTGATGTAAAGAAAATAACCCACCCGCAGATAGTTGCTCCATGTGAGCCAATCGTTGCCGAAGAAAGGAAGCTCTGCAGAACCGGAGTAATCCTCTATCTTCACGATGCCGAAAGGCTTATCGTTCTTGGTACGTCCCTCGCGCAGCGAAGTCACAATACCTCCCATCGTCACGTTGCGGTCGGCCAGTTTCGACTTATCGGCCAATTCAATCATCTTCGTGTTGCAGACATGTTCCAGAATAATCTGATAATCGTCCAACGGGTGCGCCGACAGATAGATACCCACCAAGTCGCGTTCCTTGTTCAGTCGTTCCAGCGTAGGCCATGCCTCCACCTGCTGTGGCGTGGGCTTTGCAATCTCCACCATATTTTCATCGCCGAAGAGCGAGTTCATCGAAGAGGCCTTGTCAAGCTGATACTTCGTTCCGTAGCGCATAAAGACATCGAGGAAAGTCTCTCCCTTGCTGGTGGGCGCAAAGAACGACTCGCGTTGGAACCCTTCGAACGCATCGAATCCGCCGGCCAGGATGATATTCTCCACATTCTTACGGTTGCAGGCACTCAGGTTGACACGTTGGATAAAGTCGTATGCATCCTTATACGCTCCATGCGCCTCGCGCTCGTCGATAATGGCCTGCACAGCACTCTCGCCTACGCCCTTGATTGCACCCAGTCCGAAGCGGATATCGCCATGCTTGTTGACAGAGAACTTCCGGATTGACTCGTTCACATCGGGACCGAGCACCTGGATACCCATGCTCTTGCATTCATCCATCAACTTCGTAATTTCATCCAACTTTGAGATGTTACGGCTCAGCGTGGCAGCCATATATTGCGAAGGATAGTTAGCCTTCAGGTAGGCGGTCTGGTAGGCCACCCATGAGTAGCAAGTAGCGTGCGACTTGTTGAAGGCGTACGAAGCAAACTTCTCCCAGTCGGCCCAGATCTTTTCCAGTACCTTCGGGTCGTGACCATTCTTCTTACCACCTTCAATGAACTTCGGCTTCATGTGGTCCAGTTTGTCGCGCAACTTCTTACCCATCGCCTTACGCAGCGCGTCACTCTCGCCACGGGTGAAGTCGGCCAACAGACGCGACAACAACATCACCTGCTCCTGATAGACCGTGATACCATACGTATCCTTCAGGTACTTCTCCATGACAGGAATATCATATTCAATCGGCTTACGCCCCTGCTTACGGTCGATAAAGTCGGGAATGTAGTCCATCGGTCCCGGCCGGTAGAGCGCATTCATCGCAATCAAGTCCTCAAAGGTGGTGGGCTGCAACTCGCGCAGATACTTCTGCATACCTGCCGACTCAAACTGGAACGTACCGATGGTGCGTCCCTCACTGTATAATTTATAGGTGGCCGGGTCGTTGATATCAATCTTGTCAATATCCAGATCGAAACCCAGACTCAGACGGATATTCTCCAAAGCCTCCTTAATAATAGAAAGCGTCTTCAGTCCGAGGAAGTCCATTTTGATCAATCCCGTCTCCTCAATGACCGAACCCTCATACTGCGTTACCAGCATCTTCTCGTTGGTCTCCTTGTCGGTGGCCGTGCTCACCGGCACCCAGTCGGTGATATCATCACGACAGATGATGGTACCGCAGGCATGCACACCTGTGTTGCGCACGTTTCCCTCCAGCATCTTCGCATACATGATGGTACTTCGGATGTTCGGATCAGACGAAGCCTCCGCCTCCTGCAGCTCAGGCACATAAGCGATGGCATTCGACAGGTTCAGCTTCTTATCGGGAATCTTATCAGGTATCAGTTTACAGAGCCGGTCGGAGATACTCAAAGGTACCTTCTGCACGCGCGCCACATCCTTGATGGCCAACTTCGTCGCCATGGTACCATAAGTAATAATGTGTGCCACCTTCTCCTGACCATACTTCTCAGTCACCCAACGCAACACCTCTCCACGACCATCGTCATCGAAGTCAACATCGATATCCGGAAGCGAGATACGGTCGGGGTTCAAGAAACGCTCAAACAGCAAGTCGTACGCAATTGGATCCACCTTCGTGATACCGAGGCAGTAAGCCACCGCCGAACCCGCAGCCGAACCACGTCCGGGTCCCACCGATACGCCCAGTTGGTTGCGCGCCGCGTTGATAAAGTCCTGCACAATCAAAAAGTAACCCGGGAAACCCATCGTCTTCATGATGTGCAACTCAAATTTCAGTCGCTCCTTGATTTCGTCTGTCAGATTTTCGCCATACACCTTCTTCGCGCCGTCCATCGTCAGTTTCTTCAAGTAGTCGGCCTCCAGTTTGATACGGTAGAGCTTGTCGTAGCCTCCCAACTTCTTAATCTTTGCGTTGGCCTCCTCTTCGCTCATCACCACCTCGCCGTTTTCGTTGCGTGTGAACTCATTAAACAAGTCCTCCTCCGTGAGTCGCTGGCGATATTCCGCTTCCGTACCAAACTCCTCCGGAATGGCGAAGGTCGGCATGATAGGGTCATGGTTGATGGAGTAAAACTCCACCTGGTCGCAGATATCCACTGTGTTGCTCAGTGCCTCTGGCACATAGTCGAAGAGCGTATTCATCTCCTCGCGCGTCTTAAACCACTCCTGCTTGGTGTAGACCATACGGTCCGGGTCATTCAAATCCTTACCCGTGTTCAAGCAAATCAGACGGTCGTGCGCCTCCGCATTCTCCTCGTCCACAAAGTGCACATCGTTGGTGCACACCAATTTAATTTTATATTTCTTGCTATACTCCAGCAACTTCTCGTTCACCTTCAGCTGCATGGGGTACGCCTTGTAGTTGGCGTGCGGAGCCGTTGCTTTATGCAGCTGCATCTCCAGATAGTAATCGTCGCCGAAGAGATTCTTGTACCATTGAATCGCCTCTTCTGCCTCCGCCCATTGCTCATTGGTGATGCGCTTAGCCACCTCACCACCCAAGCAAGCCGAGCAAACAATCAATCCCTCGTGATACTTCTCAATCTCCGCCCGGTCGGTACGCGGACGCATATAGAAACCCTCCGTCCAGGCCTTCGATACAATCTTAATCAAGTTGTGATAGCCCGTGGAGTTCTTGGCCAGCAGAATCAAGTGGTAACCGCTCTGATCACTTTTTCCCTCTTTATCGAAGAGACGGCGGCGTGCCACATAAACCTCGCAACCGATGATAGGCTTGAAGATCTTGCCATTCGCTTTCTCAATCAGCCCGTTCACCTCCGCGCTCTTTTCCGCCTTTTCCTCCGGCGAGAGTTCCGCGTTGTCGGCAATCTCCTGCAGCTGCTTCTTCAGCCCCTTCACCTCATCCTTCACCTTGCCGTTCTTTTTATCTACGTAGTTGATGAATTCCTTGATGCCGAACATATTGCCGTGGTCGGTCACCGCCATGCCGCGCATGCCGTTTGCTATGGCTTTATCCACCAGTCGGGGAATAGAAGCTTGTCCATCAAGGATGGAGTATTGGGTGTGTACGTGTAAGTGTACGAAATCTTGCATAGTCTAATTCTTAGATGAATTTTAGATGAAAAACGCATTAAAGATACTGCTGTTTTCTCGATTGAGCAAATGGAACGGCCGAAAAAATCCGGAGAAACTTTCTTTAAGATGGTACTGAAACAAAAATCATAGAAAAACAAACATATGATGGTTAAATATTTGCGAATTTGTTAAAGAAAGACTATTTTTGCACGATAGAATGTCCGAAAGGGCAGTTATGAACGTCCTATTAGATTAAAATGAATCGCATTAAGAAACTGAAAAAGATAAGATTACACCGTGAAGGAACACATATTCTTCTTGTGAGTCTGGCTGCTTTTTTGCTGCTGGACGCTGCAGTGTTTTATCTTTTCGAGTCCCCTATACCTTTTTATATAGTAGCAGCATTGAGTCTCATCATCTATCTGGTGATGATTAATTTTTTCCGTTGCCCCATTCGACTGTTCGGAGAAGCCACGGAGAAGGTGGTCGTTGCCCCGGCCGACGGCACCATTGTGGTGGCTGAGGTGGTGGATGAGCACGAGTTTTTTCACGACAAGCGCATCATGGTTTCCATCTTTATGAGCTTGGTGAATGTGCATGCCAATTGGTACCCGGTGGATGGCGTGGTAAAGAAAGTGGCCCACCAGAACGGTAACTATCACAAGGCATGGCTCCCGAAGGCCAGCACCGAGAACGAACGTTCGATGGTGGTGATTGAGACCCCCGAAGGACACACCGTGATGGCTCGTCAGATTGCCGGAGCCTTGGCACGTCGTATCGTTACTTACGCGGTGGAAGGCGAGGATTGCTATATTGATGAGCATATGGGATTTATAAAATTTGGTTCACGTGTGGACGTCTACTTGCCGCTGGGTACGGAAATCTGTGTGAAACCGGGCCAGAAGACGGTAGGTAACCAGACGGTTATTGCAAAACTGAAATAATCATGACATCTTCTATCACTCGTCATATTCCGAACGCAGTGACCTGCTGCAACCTCTTTTCCGGTTGCATCGCCTGCGTAATGGCTTTTGAAATGAATTATCAGTGGGCGGTGGGTTTCATCATCCTTGGAGCAGTGTTCGACTTTTTCGACGGTATGTTGGCGCGACTGTTGCATGTTTCTGGTCCGATGGGTAAGGAACTTGATTCGTTGGCGGATGACGTTACCTTTGGTCTTGCCCCTGCTGTGATGGTCTTTTCGCTTTTCAAAGAGATGACGATGCCGGACGCTTTGGCGCCCATTGCTTTCATTGTTCCCTATTTTGCCTTCCTGATTGCGGTCTTTTCCGTACTCCGTTTGGCGAAGTTTAATATTGACACTCGTCAGACATCCTCTTTCATTGGATTACCAACTCCGGCGAATGCGCTTTTCTGGGGCTCGTTGTTGATTGGTCAGCACGATTTTTTAATCTCTGCGCATTTCAATGTGTATGAACTGATGGCGTTGGTGGTACTCACCTCCTGGATGTTAGTGGCGGAGATTCCGATGTTTTCGCTCAAGTTTAAGAACTTGGCGTGGAAGGAAAATCGCGTGAAGTATCTCTTCTTGTTGGTGTCTGTTCTGCTGCTCCTTTGGTTGGGCATTGCAGGATTGGCAGCTGTGATTGTATGGTATGTGCTGCTTTCTGCTTTTACGCAAGGTAAAGCAAAGAAGGCATAAACTCAATGAAGAAGCTGTCGATGATGGGGTGTCTTTGGATTCTATTCTGCGTGGGTATATTGCTTTTGATTAATGCTGTGCAGAAGTTTCTTCGTTTTTTGTGGAAACCTTTTAGCGTGTCAAAGAAGGAGGAAACAACGAGCAAACGGCGTGCACCTCGAAAAGGGGAGTGGGTGAAGACATCGCCCGAACGAAAGAAAATTATCTCTGAAGATGAAGGAGAATATATAGATTATACAGAGGTGGATGAGTAATCCACCTCTTTTGTTTGGGTATGCTTATTTCTTCAGAAAGTCCTGACGCATCGGACTGAAGCAGTCGATGAGGACACCGGCTTCCAAGCATTTGCAGCCGTGCAACACATCGGGCTCCATATAAACGCCGTCGCCTGCTTCCACAATCTTCGTCTCACCATTGATGGTGAACTCAAATTTACCGCTGGCTACGTAGGTGTCTTGCGTGTGATAGTGGGTGTGCATAGAACCGATGGCGCCGGTTTCAAACTTCACTTTGGCAATCATTACCTGACCGTCGTAACCCATGATTTTGCGAACCACACCTTCACCGGCGGGTTCCCACTCTTTCTCTTTATCATAAATAAAGGAGTTGCTTCTTGTTTTCATATTTTTCTTCTTTTAGATTAGTTTGTTGTCGACAAATGTACGTAGATTTCTCCGATAATCCGCGAACTTTTCCGCCGAAATGAAGAAAAACCTTCGGCGGATGTTTGTCGCTCCAATGAAATACGCTATTTTTGGGGAAAGAAATAAATCAATTGAAATACACATCGCAATGAAAAGTAAGATTTTGACGGCCATCTTGGCCTTGCTGACGCTGTCAGCATTCAAAACCGACCAACGGGAATCGTTTACCATCTTTATGATTGGCGATTCTACGATGGCCAACAAGCCCCTGGAGGGCAATAATCCGGAACGTGGCTGGGGGCAGATGCTGCCGGGCTTCCTCGCTGAGGAGGTGAAGGTGGACAACCACGCTATGAACGGTCGCAGTTCGAAGAGTTTTATCAATGAGGGTCGCTGGGATGCGGTGCTCGCAAAGATTCGTAAGGGCGACTATGTCTTTATCCAGTTTGGTCACAATGATGAGAAGCCGAAGGAGGACCGTCACACGGATCCGGGTACAACCTTCGATGAGAACTTGCGTAAGTTTGTGAATGAGACGCGTGCCAAAGGGGGTATCCCAGTGCTCTTCAACTCTATCGTGCGCCGTAACTTCGGCGAGAATAAGAATGCTGTGGTAGAGGACGACCTGCACGGAAAGGGTACGACAGAGGTGGTCGAGGGGGATACCTTGATTGACACCCACGGAGCCTATCTGGACTCTCCTCGCAATGTGGCGAAGGAACTGAACGTGCCGTTCGTTGATATGAACCGAATCACGCACGACTTGGTGCAAGGACTGGGCGCGGAGAAGTCAAAGGAGATTTATCTCTGGATTGCTCCGAAGACCATTGCTGCTTGTCCTGACGGTCGCAAGGATAACACTCACCTCTCCATTCATGGAGCACGTACGGTGACTCGTCTCACGGTACAGGCCATTGCGAAGGAGGTGCCGGCCTTGGCGCCTTACTTCCGTGATTATGACTATGTGGTGGCGAAGGATGGTAGCGGCGACTTTATGACGGTTCAAGAGGCAATTGATGCGGTGCCCGACTTTCGTAAGAATATCCGCACGACGATTTTGGTGCGTCCGGGTACTTATGAGGAGCGCGTGATTGTGCCGGAGTGTAAGATTAATGTCTCGCTGATTGGTCAGACAGGGGCGGTGATTACTGGCAACGGTTATGCCAGCAAGTTGAATGCACTGGGTAGTCCGATGTCTACGTCGGGTTCGTCCACTTGCTACATCTATGCCCCCGATTTCTACGCGGAGAATATCACCATTGCTAACACGGCGGGTAGAGTGGGACAGGCGGTGGCTTGCTTTGTGAGCGGCGACCGTGCCTACTTTAAGAATTGTCGTTTCCTGGGCAATCAGGACACCTTATATAATTATGGTAAGCAGTCGCGTCAGTACTTTGAGGATTGTTATGTGGAGGGTACGGTCGACTTTATCTTCGGCTGGTCGACGGTGGTTTTCAATCGCTGCACCATCCATAGCTTGGGTAACGGCTACTTGACAGCACCTGCCACTGATGAGGGTAAGGCCTATGGCTATGTCTTCTTCGACTGTAAGATGACGGCGGAGGCGGAAGCTACCAATGTCTACCTATCGCGTCCGTGGCGACCCAATGCGAAAGCAGTCTTCATTCGCTGCGAACTGGGTAAGCATATCTTGCCGCAGGGATGGAACAACTGGGGAAAGAAGGAGAATGAGGCAACGGTGTTCTACGCTGAGTATAAGAGTACCGGTGAGGGAGCCAATCCCAAAGCACGTGCCTCTTTCGGTCAACAGTTGAAGAACCTGGATGGATACGACATCGCGCAAATCTTGGCGGGAGCGGATGGTTGGAACCCCCTCAAGAATGGTAATGAGACGATGGAAGTGGCACGTTAAAAGTAATCCTTCTCTGCGTTTCAGAATACATCTAAAACACTTCTAAAACGTTTCTGAAATTTCGGAAAATAAGAAGCCCCGATAAGACTTTTTTATTTAGTCTTATCGGGGCTTTATCGTATTCTTTTGGAAGTTACCCTATTCGGGGTGATTCTTCGGAACTATTCCTTACTTCTTCAAAGCAGCGATACCGGCCTTCAGCGAAGCAATCTTGCTCTCTGCATCCGCCTGTTTCTTACGCTCCATCTCGATGACATTGGCGGGAGCCTTGCTTACGAACTTCTCGTTGCTCAGCTTTTTCAGTACGCTCTGCAAGAAACCCTCCTGATATTTCAGGTCGGCCTCCAACTTCGCCAACTCCTCTTCCACATTGATCATGCCACCCAGCGGAATGAAGTACTCCGTTGTTCCCACCATGAAGGAAGCGGCACCCTCCGGTTTTTCATTCACCACCTCAATGGCCGAGAGGTTACAGAGTTTCACTGCTACCTCCTTGTAGGCAAAGAGCGGAGAATCCTCGCCTACCACCTGTAAGCTCAACACCTCTTTCTGAGCGATGTTCTTCTGCAAGCGAACGTTACGCACACCGGTTACAATCTCTTTCAACTGTTCGAAACGAGCCACCTTCTCTACACTTGCCTCGTAAGTCGCAGCGTCGCCGCGAACCAACTGTGCGTTCATGATGCTCTCGCCCTCCTTCGGTTGCATGATGTGTTGCCACAACTCTTCTGTGATGAACGGCATGAAGGGATGCAACTGCTCCAATAACTCCGCGAAGAATTTCAGTGTCTGGTTGTAAGTCATGCGGTCGATAGGTTGACCGTAAGCCGGTTTTACCATCTCCAGGTACCAGCCGGAGAATTCGTCCCAGAAGAGTTTGTAAACTGCCATCAACGCCTCGCTCAGACGATACTTGCTGAACAAGTCCTCAATCTCCACAAAAGTCTTGTTGAGCACCTCCTTGAACCAGTCGATGGCTGTGGCAGCATAAGCCGGCTGCTCGATATCTGCTACCTCCCAACCATTCAGCAGACGGAAGGCATTCCAAATCTTATTATTGAAGTTACGTCCCTGCTCGCAGAGTGACTCGTCGAACAGAATATCGTTACCTGCCGGAGCTGAAAGCATCATACCCATACGTACGCCATCGGCACCGAAACGATCAATCAAATCCAATGGGTCGGGCGAGTTACCGAGTGACTTACTCATCTTACGTCCCAACTTATCACGTACGATACCGGTGAAGTAGACATTTTTAAACGGCATCTGTCCCTGATACTCATAACCCGCCATAATCATACGAGCCACCCAGAAGAAGATGATGTCCGGACCTGTCACCAAGTCGCTGGTGGGGTAGTAATAGTTGATCTCCTCATTGCCCGGGTTGTTAATACCGTCGAAGAGTGAGATGGGCCATAACCAAGAAGAGAACCAAGTGTCGAGGCAATCTTCATCCTGACGCAAGTCATTCACGGTCAGGTTGGCGTTACCACTCTTCTCCTTTGCCAGTGCCAAAGCCTGTTCTGCGTCCTCAGCCACCACGTAGCCACCCTCCGGAAGGAAGTAAGCCGGGATGCGATGACCCCACCACAGCTGACGACTAATACACCAGTCCTTGATGTTCTCCAACCAGTTGCGATAGGTGTTCTTATATTTCGGAGGATAGAACTTCAGTTCATCGTTCATGACGGGCGGCAAAGCCATGTCGGCAAAGTGCTGCATCTTCAAGAACCACTGCATAGAGAGCTTCGGTTCAATGGCCACACTGGTACGCTCAGAGAAGCCCACCTTGTTGGTGTATGCCTCCACCTTTTCCAGCAAACCGGCCTTGTCCAAGTCAATCTCAATCTGGTTACGAACGTCGAAACGATCCTGACCCACATAGAGACCTGCTGCCTCGCTCAACGTACCGTTGTCGTTGAAGATGTCGATGCTCGGCAAGTTGTATTTCTCGCCCAGCATATAGTCGTTTACATCGTGCGCCGGAGTTACCTTCAAGCAACCGGTACCGAACTCGATATCCACATACTCATCCTCGATGACCGGAATGACACGGCCTACCAAAGGCACAATCACCTTCTTGCCGCTCAACCAACGGTTCTTCGGATCTTTGGGGTTGATACACATCGCGGTATCACCCATAATGGTCTCCGGACGAGTCGTAGCTACCACCGCGTAACGTTTACCGTTGGCATCGCGATGTACCACCTCTTCTTCGGCACCGGTCTCACCGCTACCGTCGTCCTCAGCCACATAATATTTCAAGTAGTAGAGTTTGCTATGTTCCTCTTTGTAGATTACCTCCTCGTCAGAGAGGGCAGTCAGCGCTTTCGGGTCCCAGTTGACCATACGCACACCGCGGTAGATCAACCCTTTGTTGTACAGGTCGACAAACACTTTGATGACGCTCTTGCTGCGCTCCTCGTCCATAGTGAACGCCGTACGGTCCCAATCGCACGAAGCACCCAGACGACGCAACTGTTTCAGAATAATGCCACCGTGTTCGTCGGTCCATTCCCACGCGTGTTTCAGGAACTCCTCGCGTGTCAGATCAGTCTTCTTGATGCCCTGTTGAGCCAGACGGTTTACCACCTTCGCTTCCGTAGCGATAGAGGCATGGTCGGTGCCGGGAACCCAGCAAGCATTTTTGCCGGTCATACGGGCGCGACGCACCAAGATATCCTGAATTGTATTGTTCAGCATGTGTCCCATGTGGAGCACACCCGTCACGTTAGGGGGCGGGATGACAATGGTGTAAGGCTCTCTTCCATCAGGTTTGGAACTGAATAACTTATGGTCCAACCAATATTGGTACCATTTTCCCTCCACATCTTCGGGATTGTATTTACTTGCTAATTCCATATCAGTAAAGATATTCTATGTTATTGATTTACGTTTCAAAATAATTGCCCGCAAAAGTAATAAAAAAGCGTGGCATTACCTTATTTATTATAGAGAAAATGTGGCGTTGGGCGATTTCT
>CAYSOW010000026.1:0-22546 GCA_964432715.1 uncultured Bacteroides sp. | reverse complement strand
TATGTTTTTGAAAAACTATTGAATGTTTTGCCCCATTTATTCCATAGTTTTTGCCCTCGAATCCGTATCTTTCGATGACTTTTTCTGCATAAATGAGGCATTTCGTCCCCATAAAATTCGGTTCCAAAGGGGTTAAACGCAGGGTACGCGCGCAAATTACCATCCCCAAAGGGCTGTTTTCGTTTTGTCAATAAAACAGAACTTTCTTCCGCTGCGTCAGCTGAATCACCCCGCGCAGGGTCAGGTAGACGATGAAGGCCAGCCAGAGGGCGTGATTGCCCATCACGCCGTGCAACAGGAAGTAGACGGCAAAGAAACCGATGGCGGCACCCAACGACGCCCATAACATGATGCGCGTGGCGGTGGCTCCCACACAGATGCCGTCGCAGAGGAAGGGCGTTACGCCTGCCACGGGAATGAGCAGCACCCAATAGAAATAGGTGGACGCTGCCTGGCGGATGGACTCGTCATCCGTCAGCAGAGAGAGGAAATCAGCTCCACTCACGGCATAAATCAAGGTGAAGAGCAGGGTCACAACCCCACCCCACAGGAACAAATTTCGAACTGTGAGGTGTACATTCTCCGGCTCCTTCGCCCCGATGAAGCGTCCCGTCAGTGCCTCTCCGGCATAAGCGATGCCATCCATGAAGTAGGCATAGAGGGTGAAAAGCTGCATCAGCAGGGTGTTCACCGCCAGGATGGTCTCTCCCTGAGCCGCACCTGCCGTGGTGAAGTAGAGCGTCACCGCCACCAGACAGAGCGTACGCAAGAAGATGTCACGATTCACCTGGAAGAAACGGCGCAAAGCACCGCGGTGGAACGTTCCCTCCGGTATATGTCGGAAGCGGAAGAGCGGGAATTGACGATGTCCCAGCACCAACGCCAGCAAGAGTCCGGCGTATTGCGCAATCACCGTACCGAGCGCCACGCCCTCAATCTTCATGCCGAGGCCGAACACCAGCACCAGGCTCACCACGATATTCACCACATTCTGTGCTATGGAGACACACATCGGGATGCGCGTGTTCTGCATACCGATAAACCAGCCGTTGAAGCTATAGAGCGTCATCACCGCCGGAGCGCCCCAGATGCAGAAGCTGTAGTAGCGGCGTGCCAGTTGCTCCACCTCCTCGGTGCAATCCATCAAACGGAACGCAACGGTCTGCACCGGCACCTGCATCAGCAGCATACCCAGCGAAATGGCTGCACCCACTGTCACCGACCGAATCAACAGTCGACGCACCTCCTCCTGATCGCCCCGGCCATACGCCTGCGAAGTCATGCCACCCGTGCCCATCCGCAGGAATCCGAAGACCCAGTAGATGAGGTTGAAGAGCATGCCGCCCACGGCAATGGCACCGATGTAAGAGGCAGCGCCCAAGTGGCCGACAATGGCCACGTCAATCAGTCCCAGCAACGGAACGGTGATGTTCGAGATGATGGAAGGGAGGGCAATCTGAAGAATCGCCCGATGTATCTTTTGGGATTGTGCAAGTTGTGCAGCTGTTTTCATGTTCGTTTATTTGTAAATCCTATTTTTCGCTGCAAAAGTACAACATTATTTTCAAACGACGATTATTTTCGCTCCATCCGCCGCATAAGTGAATTATTTCAACTATCTTCGCGAAAAATCATGTATATATAATAAGGAGTAAAGAAATATGGCAAAATTTAAACGTATTCTGCTCAAGCTGAGCGGAGAGAGCCTGATGGGCGAGAAGAAATATGGTATTGACGAGAACCGTCTGACGCAATATGCTGCACAGATCAAGGAGATTCACGACATGGGCGTGCAGATTGGTATCGTGATTGGCGGTGGTAATATTTTTCGTGGTCTGACGGGCGCGGGCAAAGGTTTCGACCGCGTGAAAGGCGACCAGATGGGTATGTTGGCTACGGTCATCAACAGCCTCGGACTGAGTTCGGCCTTGGTGGCTGCCGGTGCAAAAGCGCGTGTGCTGACTGCCATCCGCATGGAGCCGATTGGCGAGTTTTACACCAAATGGAAAGCCATTGAATATATGGAGCAGGGCGAGATTGTGATTATGTCGGCAGGTACGGGCAACCCGTTCTTCACGACTGACACGGGTTCTTCGCTGCGCGGTATTGAGATTGAGGCGGACGTGATGCTGAAGGGTACGCGCGTGGACGGTATCTATACGGCCGACCCGGAGAAAGATCCGACGGCAACGAAGTTCGACCATATCACTTATGACGAGGTGCTGAAGAGAAACTTGCGCGTGATGGACTTGACGGCCACTTGTATGTGTAAGGAGAACAACTTGCCGATTATCGTGTTCGATATGGACACCGTGGGCAACCTGAAGAAGGTGATGAGCGGCGAGAATATCGGCACTTTGGTGAACAACGTAGATTAACCATACTTACATCCTGTCAGCTATGAAGAAGTTACTTTTTGCAGCCGGCATCGTGACCCTGCTGGGGGCGTGCGGCGGACAGAAGGCGGAGGAGGAGAATCCTTTCTTCGCAGAGCGTTACAACACCCCGTTTGAGGTGCCTCCCTTCGACAAGATTCGTCCGGAGCACTACAAACCGGCGTTGCTGAAGGGCATCGAGGAGCATAACGCGGAGCTGAAGGCCATCGTGGAGAACACGGAGGAGCCTACGTTTGAGAATACCATTGTGGCATTTGATGAGAGCGGGCAACTGCTGGATAAGGTGTCCGACGTGTTCTTCAGTCAGACGGGCATCGAATCGACTGAGGAGATGCAGGCCATCACGACGGAACTCTCGCCGCTGTTGACACAACATGACGACGAGGTGTGGATGAACGAGGGGCTCTTTGCACGAATTAAAAAGGTGTATGAGCAGAAGGAGCAACTGGGGCTGGATGCGGAGCAGCAATATCTGCTGGAGCAGATCTACCGTCGCTTTGTGCGTAACGGTGCCAACCTGAGCAAGGAGGAGAAGGCACAACTGTCGAAACTGAACAGCGAGATCGACTTGCTGGAGGTAACTTTTGAGCATAACATGCTGAAGGAGACCAACGACTATCAGTTGGTGATTGAGAAAGAGGAGGACTTGGCGGGACTCCCGGCCGACTTGATTGCCAATGCGGCGACGCAGGCGAAAGAGGCGGGCAAGGAGGGCAAATGGGTGTTCACCCTGCACAACCCGAGCATCATGCCTTTCTTGCAATATAGTCAGAAACGGGAGTTGCGCGAGCAGCTATTCAAGGCTTACATGAGTCGCGGCAACCACGGGGGTAAGGCGGACAACCGCGAGGTGGTGCGCAAACTGATTACGGCTCGCCTGGCGAAGGCGAAGTTGCTGGGCTTCGACAATTATGCAGAACTGGCACTGGACAACCGCATGGCGAAGCATGCGGTGAAGGTGTATGAGTTGCTCGACCGTGTGTGGACTCCTGCGCTGGCCAAGGCGAAGGAGGAGCTGGCGGATATTCAGGCGGAGATTAAGAAGGAGGGTTACGACTTCACCGCGGAGAGTTGGGACTGGCGCTACTATGCCGAGAAGGCGAAGCAGGCGCGTTTCAATCTGGACGAGAATGAGTTGCGCCCCTACTTGCAGCTGGACCACGTGCGCGACGGTGTGTTCTACGTGGCCAACCGCTTGTATGGCGTCACCTTTACGAAGGTGAAGGAGATTCCCCTGCCCCACCCGCAGGCGGAGGCGTTCGAGTGTAAGGACAAGGACGGTACGAGTCTGGGTGTCATCTACTTCGACTACTTCCCGCGTGCTACGAAAGAGGGCGGTGCTTGGTGCGGTACTTATCGCAGAGGTGGCTATAAGAAAGGAGTACGTGTGCCGGCGGTGGTAACCATCGTCTGCAACTTTACACAACCTGCCAACGGTCAGCCGGCCTTGCTGAACGTGGATGAGACGGAGACGCTCTTCCATGAATTCGGTCACGCTATGCACGACTTCCTGAAGTTGAACCACTACGAGGGTACCACTTCTGTGGAGCGCGACTTTGTGGAACTGCCTTCGCAGCTGGATGAGCACTGGGCATTTGAGCCGGAGGTGCTGAAGCAATATGCCAAACATTACCAGACGGGCGAGGTGATTCCGATGGAGTTGGTGAACAAGATGGAGCAGTGCAGCGAGTATGGTCAGGGCTTTGCCACCGTGGAATATGTGGCAGCGTCCTACCTGGATATGGACTTCCACACACTGACGGAGGTGCCGGCCGACATGGACGTGATGGCCTTTGAAGCGAAGACATTGGGCGACCGCGGACTCCCCGCACAAATCCCGTCGCGCTACAAAACCACCTACTTCAGTCACACGATGGGCGGCGGCTACACAGCCGGCTACTATAGTTACCTCTGGGCGGAAGTGCTCGATGCAGATGCCTTCGAAGCCTTCAAGGAGAAAGGCGACATCTTCAGTCAGGAGGTGGCAGGCAACTACCGCAAATACATCCTGGAGAAAGGCGGCACCGAGGAGGGGATGCAGATGTATCTGAACTTCCGCGGCAAAGAGCCGAGCATCGAACCGCTGTTGAAGAACCGCGGACTGAAATAGAGATTGGACTCCGACAAGCGCGAATTCGAAAGAAACGTAAAGAAAGCCATTTCTACCACTCAATTAGGGGGCAGAAATGGCTTTTTCTTGTTTTTTTTGCTTAAGTTTGCAGCGCATTTGGCCCTTTTTGCCTCTTTTCACTTGAATATGGGATGCAATATACCCTATTTATGGGATTGTAGGGGTGGCAAAAGCCCCCTATCTTTGCATCAGTTAAAACAAACAAAGAGATTATTCATTGAAGTAAGAGACTATAAAAATTGACAAGTGTATGAGTAAGATTGCCAAACAACTGACAGATTTGATCGGGAACACTCCGTTACTGGAGCTTTCTCATTACAATCAGAAGAGAGAATTGAAAGCGACTGTAATCGCAAAGTTGGAGTCTTTTAACCCTGCCGGTAGCGCCAAAGATCGGATTGCACTGGCGATGATAGAAGATGCTGAGGAACGCGGCGTGCTGCATGAAGGTAGTACCTTGGTGGAGCCTACCAGTGGTAACACGGGTATCGGACTGGCGTTCGTTTCTTCTGTGAAGGGTTACAAATTGATTCTGACCATGCCGGAGACCATGAGTATCGAACGACGCAACCTGCTGAAGGCCTTGGGTGCACAGATTGTACTGACATCGGGTGCCAAAGGAATGAAGGGAGCGATTGAACGGGCCAACGAACTGAAGGCGGAGATTCCGGGCGCAGTCATCTTGCAGCAATTTGAAAATCCTGCCAATCCGAAGGTTCACTACCGCACCACCGGTCAGGAAGTGTGGAGAGATACCGACGGGAAAGTGGATATCTTCGTAGCCGGTGTGGGAACGGGTGGTACCGTTTCGGGCGTAGGCGCCGCACTGAAGGAGAAGAAACCCGGCGTGAAAGTGGTGGCTGTGGAGCCTGAAAGCTCGGCCGTTCTTTCGGGAAATGCACCGGGACCGCACATGATTCAAGGCATCGGCGCGGGATTCGTGCCCAAGACCTTCAGTCGCGAGGTGGTGGACGAGATTCTTCCGGTAAGCAACAATGACGCCATTCGCACCTCACGTGCGGTAGCTGCCGAAGAGGGTTTGCTGGTGGGTATCTCCTCAGGAGCCGCACTCTATGCAGCCACGCAACTGGCACAAAGACCGGAGAATGAAGGAAAGACGATTGTAGTGTTGCTGCCGGACACCGGTGAGCGCTACCTTTCTACTTCGCTCTACGCTTTCGAGGAGTATCCTTTATAAAGAATAAAAATCTATCAAACAAAGTATATAAGTTATATTGAGAGAGTGAATTTAAGAGATTATTAAAAGAGAATTATTAACGACTAAAAAATCAAAAAACCATGGATAGAAGTAAATTACATTTTGAGACATTACAATTGCACGTAGGACAAGAGCAACCGGATCCCGCAACCGACTCACGCGCCGTACCTATTTATCAGACGACCTCCTATGTATTCCGTAACTCTGCTCACGCAGCCGCTCGTTTCGGTCTGCAAGACCCGGGTAACATCTACGGACGTTTGACCAACTCTACACAG
The DNA here is from genome assembly GCA_964432715.1 of uncultured Bacteroides sp. Lineage (GTDB taxonomy): Bacteria > Bacteroidota > Bacteroidia > Bacteroidales > Bacteroidaceae > Phocaeicola_A. Next base: position 16,522 of record CAYSOW010000026.1, on the reverse strand, counting down.
GGTGTCTTCGAAGAGCGTGTAGCCGTATTGGAAGGCGGTGTAGCCGGTTTGGCTGTCGCATCAGGTGCCGCAGCTGTTTCCTACGCAGTACAGAATATTACGAAAGCAGGTGACCACGTAGTAGCTGCCAAAACCATCTACGGTGGTACGTACAACTTGCTGGAGCACACCCTCCCCGCTTTCGGTGTAACAACGACATTCGTTGACCCGGAGCGTCTGGAGAACTTTGAGAACGCTATTCAGGAGAACACGAAGTTGATCTTCATTGAGACCCTGGGTAACCCGAACTCTAACATCATTGATATTGATGCAGTGGCTGCCATTGCACACAGTCATAAGATTCCCTTGGTGATTGATAACACCTTCGGTACCCCGTATCTGATTCGCCCGATTGAGCACGGAGCAGATATCGTGGTTCACTCAGCTACGAAGTTCATCGGTGGACACGGTAGTTCATTGGGTGGTGTGATTGTAGATTCAGGTAAGTTCGACTGGGTGGCTTCAGGTAAGTTCCCGCAACTGACTGAGCCGGAGCCTTGCTACCACGGTGTTCGTTTCGTAGATGCTGCCGGTCCCGCTGCCTATGTTACTCGTATCCGCGCCGTCTTGTTGCGTGATACCGGTGCCACGATTAGTCCGTTCAACGCATTCATCCTGTTGCAGGGATTGGAGACCCTCTCACTCCGTGTAGAGCGTCACGTGGAGAATACGTTGAAGGTGATTGAGTTCTTGAAGAAACATCCGAAGATTGAGGCCATCAACCACCCCTCTCTTCCGAATCACCCGGATCATGAGCTTTACAAGAAGTACTTCCCGCAGGGCGCAGGCTCTATCTTCACCATTGAAGTGAAGGGCGGTACGGCTGAGGCTCAGAAGTTCATCGACAACCTGGAGATCTTCTCACTGTTGGCCAATGTGGCTGATGTGAAGTCTCTCGTTATCCACCCGGCTACCACCACACACTCTCAGCTGAACGAGCAGGAGTTGCTGGAGCAGGGCATCAAACCGAACACGGTTCGTTTCTCTATCGGAACCGAGCACGTAGACGACTTGATTGCTGATATCAGCCAGGCGCTTGATAAGATCTAAATAGCACAAGCCCAGCGGGTTTGTCTCTGAAAACACAAGGGACAGAGCCGAACGAATGACGCCCCCAAGCGCCTTCGTTCGGGTCTGTTCCCTTTGTGCGTTTCATAGCGACTAATAATTAACTAACAAGTATATATGAAGAAACAGACGAAAATTTTACACATTCCTTTCCAGAGTAAGGATGCCTACAACTCACTCAGCATGCCGGTTTACCACACGGCTGCCTATGAGTTCGACAATGCGAAAGAGATGGCCGACGCGTTCTGCGGTCGCACCGATGCTCCCGACTATTCGAGAGTGACGAACCCGACGGTGATCTATTTTGAAAAACGTGTACGTGAGCTGACCAATGCTCGCGACGTGATTGCCGTTAGCTCAGGCATGGCGGCCATCAGCAATGCGTTGATGGGTGTAGTGGCTGCCGGAAAGAATATCGTAAGTTCCAAACACCTCTTCGGTAACACCTACTCGCTCATTGCCGAGACGTTGCCGCGCTTCGGTGTGGAGGCCAAGCTCTGCGACCTGACCAACGTGGAGGAGGTGCGTCGCACAGTGGATGAGCACACGGCGTGCATCTTCCTGGAGATTGTGACCAACCCGCAGCTGGAGGTGGCTGATTTGAAGGCATTGGCAGAGATTGCTCATGCACACAACATTCCCTTGATTGCCGACACCACGGTGATTCCCTTCACCGAGTTCGACAGTCACGCACTGGGCGTAGACATTGAGGTGGTTTCCAGCACGAAATACCTCTCGGGCGGTGCCACTTCCATCGGTGGTTTGATCATCGACTACGGTACTTGCGAGCCTTTCATGAAGGCCATCCGCGAGGAGATTCTGCGCAACCTGGGTGCCTACATGACGCCGCACGTGGCCTACATGCAGACCTTGGGTATGGAGACGCTGAACGCACGCTATGCCATCCAGTCGTCAAACGCTTTGGCTTTGGCGAAGAAACTGCGTACCATTCCGGAAATTAAACGTGTAAATTATGTTGGTCTGGAAGACAACCCGTACCATGAGCTGGCCGTGAAACAGTTCGGTCCGACGGCAGGTGCAGTCATGACTATCGACCTGGAGAGCGAAGAGGCTTGCTACAACTTCATCAACAACCTGAAGTTGATTTTCCGTGCCACCAACTTGTTCGACAGCAAATCACTGGCCATCCATCCGGCCAGCACCATCTTCGGTCCCTTCTCACGCGAGCAGCGCGCCAAGATGGATGTGCTCGAGACCACCATCCGTCTCTCGATTGGTTTGGAGGATGTAGACGACTTGTTTGAAGATATCCGTCAGGCCGTACAGGCAAAATAAGCGACACGAAATGGGAAAGACAAATTTTGATCAGATTATAGATCGCCGTGGCACCGGAGCCCTGAAGCTGGAGGTGCTGCAGGAACGCTACGGCGACGCCAATCTGTTGCCGTTGTGGGTGGCAGATATGGACTTTGAGACGCCGTCGTTCATCACGGAGGCGCTGCGCAAACGTTTGGATCACTCGCTCTTCGGCTACACGGTGGACCCCGTGGAGTATTGGCCGACGGTGATGCAATGGATTAAGGACCACCATCAATGGGAGGTGAAACGCGAGTGGCTGAGCTTTATCCCGGGCATCGTGAAAGGCATCGGTATGGTGGTGAATGTCTTCCTGAAGGAGGACGAGAAGGTGATTATTCAGCCGCCTGTATACCATCCGTTCCGTTTGACTCCCGAAGGCAACGGTCGCGAGGTGGTGTGGAACCCCTTGAAGGAGCAGCCCGACGGCAGCTACGCCATGGACTTTGAGCAACTGGCGCAGGTGGCCGACGAGAAATGTAAGTTGCTGGTGCTTTCTAACCCGCACAACCCGGCGGGCATCGTGTGGGACAAGGAGACATTGGTGCGCCTGGCAGAGTTCTGCTACGACCATCACATCCTGGTAATCTCCGACGAAATCCACTGCGACATGGCACTCTGGGGCAACAAGCACCACCCGTTTGCATCGGTGTCTGAGAAGGCTGCGGCTTGCAGCATCACCTTCGGTGCGCCGTCGAAGACCTTCAACATTGCGGGTATTGTGAGCTCGTATGCCATTGTGCCCAACGAGGAGATTCGCACGAAGTTCTACAGCTGGTTGGCGGCCAACGAGCTGAACGAGCCGACGCTCTTCGCTCCGATTGCCACCATTGCCGCCTTTCAGCAGGGCGAAGAATGGCGCAAGGAAATGTTGCATTATGTCGAGGAAAATATTAACTTTGTCATCGATTTCTGCAAGCAGTACTTGCCGGGTATCAAGGCGTTGCGTCCGCAAGCTTCGTTCCTGGTGTGGTTGGACTGCCGCGGCTTAGGCCTGGAGCAGAAAGAGCTGGTCCGTCTGTTTGTGGAGAAGGCTCATCTGGCCCTCAACGACGGAAGTATGTTTGGCCCCGGCGGAACGGGATTCATGCGTATGAATGTGGGTTCGCCGCGCGCTATCTTGGAAAAGGCGCTGAAGCAACTGCAGGCTGCGTTGGCTTCGGCATAAGCAACTGTTTTTCACCTAACTCTTAATGTTATTTACATGAATATAGCCACCTTATTATCCGGCGGCGTGGATAGCTCGGTTGTGGTCCACCTGCTTTGCGAACAAGGGTATAAACCCGACCTCTTCTACATCAAGATTGGTATGGAGGGCGAGGGCGACTGGACTTGCACGGCGGAGGAGGATATCGAAATGGCCTCGGTGATTGCCCGTAAGTATGGATTGAAGTTGCAGGTAATCGACTTGCAGAAGGAGTACTGGGAGCGCGTGGTGACGTACACCATCGACCGCGTGAAGCGGGGATTGACGCCCAACCCGGACGTGATGTGTAACAAGTTGATTAAGTTTGGCTGCTTTGAGGAGCGGGCGGGCAAGGATTACGACAAGACGGCGACGGGTCACTATGCGACGACGCGCTTGATTGACGGACGTGTCTGGCTGGGCACGGCGAAGGATCCGGTGAAGGATCAGACGGACTTTCTGGCGCAGATTGACTCGCTGCAGGTGTCGAAGCTGATGTTCCCCATCGGCGACTTGATGAAGTCGGAGGTGCGGGAGATTGCCGACCGTGCCAACTTGCCGAGCGCAAAACGAAAGGATAGTCAGGGCATCTGCTTCCTGGGAAAGATTAACTACAACGACTTTATCCGTCGCTTCCTGGGTGAGAAGGAGGGCAAGGTGATTGAACTGGAGACGGGTAAAATCATCGGTAAGCACAAGGGTTACTGGTTTCATACCATCGGTCAGCGCAAGGGCTTGGGCTTCGGCGGCGGACCGTGGTTCGTTATCAAGAAGGACATTGAGCAGAACATTCTCTATGTCTCCAATGGTTACGACACGACGAAACAGTATGGCAATGAGTTTAAGTTGCACGATTTCCACTTTATCACGGACAATCCGTGGAAGGGGGAGACGGAACAGGAGATTACCTTCAAGATTCGCCACACGGAGCGACGTCAGAAGGGCCGGCTCTTTATTGAGGGCGACCATCTGCGCATTGTGAGTGAGCAGCCGCTGCAGGGCATTGCCCCGGGTCAGTTCGGTGTGATTTACAATGCCGACCAGACGCTTTGCATCGGTAGTGGAGAGATTGAAGCGTAAACCTTTTCGGAAGCGTGAAACTTCCATGCATCGCAAACCTTTTCGGAATCGTCATGGAACCCCATATAAGACATCCCCGTAGAGACTGCACCAAGCAGGTTTCTACGGGGATGTTTGTTTGCTCACCGGAGCCGATGGAGACCATCAGAACGTCGGCGGATAGAGCAACAGCTGCGGGAAGAGCGCCCGCGCCATCCGTTCATGACCGGCGGCACTGGGGTGCAAGCGGTCGGTAGCTCCATCGTGGAAGTAAGGCACGTTGGAATCCTTCAGCGGATAGAGTCCGGAGATGGCGTTCAAGTCGATGACAGGCACCGCCCAGACATTCGAAGCCTCCTTCACCGCCTGAATATACTCGTCGACAAAGCGACCGATTTTGTTGGCATAGAGCTCCTCCGGCTGCACATTCTTATTGCCGAAAGTGGCTTGCGCACGGTGAATGGGCGTCAGCATGATAATCTGCTTCGTGGGATAGTTCGTCTTCAGAAAGTCGAGCACCAGATTCATTCGTCCCTTGAAAGTGCTATCCTCCAGCACAGGAATGCGATGCGGGCGCACCTCCACGGCTCCCCCCTTCACCATCGTCTCACGCTCCTCCAGCGTAAACCAATCGCCCACAGGGACACCGGCATTATAATCATTGGTACCGGCAAAGATAATGATGGCATCAATGTCATCACCGCGCTCCGCCAGCAACTGTTGCGCCTGCTTCAGCACCCCGTTCATCTGATTGCCGTTGATGGCATAAACGAACGGCTCCAGTCCGAGCCATTCCGCCAGATACTCCCAATAGCAACGGGTCGTACCCACATGACGCTTGTCGGAGATTGAGTCACCGAGGAAAGCCACCTTCTTGCCCTTCCAGGCACGAGCACCCTCTTGCGGTTTCTCCGTTTTATCTTTAGCAGCAGCCTGAGCGGCAACGAGTTGAGTCATCCCCTGCACCGCCTGCACCGGTTGCACGGTAGAAAAGAGTAGCAGCGAAGAGAGAAACGCTGCCGAAAATGTAGTCTTGTTCATTGTATTTCTCATGAATTTAAATGTTACACCTTATATAATAGGCGTCCAACCGACCCAAATCTCTTCGATTAGACCCCACAAAAGTAGGAAAAGGAGTGCGACGAGCCATGCTTTTCTTTAAAAAAAGGCGGAAGAATTCCCAAATAAGAGATAAATTAGTAAGTTTTATCTATAATTTTGTATAAAACTTCAGAAGTTTGCAGGAAAAAGAGAAAAATGTTTCTATTTTTGCACCTTGTAATTTTAGTTTTTAGAAAATATAGATGAGAAAAACATTCCTGACAATTATAAGCTGTTTAGCGCTTCCTTCTCTGCTCGTGTCATGTTTGAGCAGTGACGACACTACTTATGATGCTACTTCGGATGCCTTGATATCCGCGTTTTCAATCAGCGACATTGAAACCAGTGTAGCATCCGTGACCGACGAAGGAAACGACACCACTCTTACCGTGACAACCACAGGCTCCGATTATGCATTCGTCATCAATCAGAGCGATAACACCATATATAACAACGACTCTCTCCCCGCCGGTACCGATGTATCGAAGGTGGTGGTGAGCCTCTCTATCACCGGCTATGCCGTGGTGTATGAGAAGAACAACGCGGACACGCTGTGGACTTCCACTGACTCTATCAACTTCACCAATCCGGTGAAATTCAAAGTATATGCCTACGATGGTACCACCCGTACCTATACAGCGAAAATCAATGTGCATCAGGCGGCTCCCGACTCGATGCAATGGAACGAGCTCACGGGCAGCGATTATGCCATTGAGCGCGGTGTCGCTTCGAAGGCTTTGGCACACAACGGAAAGATTTATGTCTTTGCTGATGGCAGCGAGCAGGTGAGTGTAACCTCTACCGCCACCACCGACGGACGCAGCTGGAGCACGCCGCAAGCAGTGAGCGGTGTAACGGGCAAGGCCGACTATCGTTCGGTGATTGTCTACAACGACCAGTTCTATATGTTGGCGCAGAACAAACTCTATATTTCAACGGACGCACTCAACTGGAGCGCGGTTGGCACCAATCAGACCTTCAGTCAGTTGATTGCCACCGGCAAACAGTACCACTCCGACGAATCGTTGGCTGAGTGCTTGTATGGCATCAGCAACACGACGAACCATTTTGTAACGACGGAGGACGGAAGCAACTGGAGCGAGCTGGAGACGGAAGCGACGGACTTCCCCACCACCCCGGTGTTCAGTGAAGAGTATGCGCTGCCCACCAACAGTCGCATCCATCGTCAGTTGGTGATTGGCACGAGCACGACAGACTCCATTGCACAGATTTGGAGCAAACTCTCCACCGAGAAGGAGTGGACCAACAGTGTTCACTCGCTGGACAACCTCTACGGCTGTCCGCGTCTGAAGGATTTGGCCATCATCCGCTACAACGGTTATCTGTATGCCTTTGGCGGTGAGAAGCAGTTTACCACCACCGAAGAGGTAAGTGCCTTCGGCGCCGTATACCGTTCCATCGACAATGGTATCGTATGGAGACAAGTGACGAGCGGCTTTACCCTCCCCGAGGAGTTTGCCGACCGCACAGAGAGTTTCTCTTACGTAGTAACCCCCGACCACTGCGTATGGATCATGTGGAGCGACAGTCGGGAAGTATGGCGAGGCTATATGAACCGCCTGGTCGGAAAACAGTGATTAGTTAGAGCTTTTACAGAATTTACGATAAGAAAGATATGCTAAAAGAGCAGATAGATCCTCAGAGAATCCCGGCACACGTGGCGATCATCATGGATGGCAACGGTCGTTGGGCCAAGCAACAGGGACAGCCGCGCAGCTACGGTCATCAGCATGGAGTCAGCTCCGTGAAGGTGATTGCAGAGACGGCGGCACGCATGGGTGTGAAATACCTCACGCTGTACACCTTCTCCACCGAGAACTGGAATCGTCCGGAAGAGGAGGTGACGGCTTTGATGTCGTTGCTGCTTCAGTCGCTCGAAGAGGAGATTTTCATGAAGAATGATATCAGTTTCCAGGTAATCGGTGATATGAACCGACTGCCGCAGAAGGTGCAGGAGCGCTTGAAGCTCTGCATTGAGCACACGGCGAACAACCAACGGATGTGTTTGGTGCTGGCATTGAGCTACTCCTCCAGATGGGAGATTACGGAAGCCACCAAACAGATAGCACGTGAAGTGGCACGGCAACAGTTGAAGCCCGAGGAGATTACCGAAGGCCTCATCAGCAGTCGACTCACCACCAACTTCATGCCCGACCCCGACTTGCTGATTCGCACCGGCGGGGAGATTCGCCTGAGCAACTATCTGTTGTGGCAGTGTGCCTACTCTGAACTCTACTTCTGTGACACCTATTGGCCCGATTTCGGCGAAGAGGAGTTCGAAAAAGCTATCATCGAGTATCAACGTCGCGAACGCCGATACGGTAAAACCAGTGAGCAAGTGATCAACGCAACCAACGAATAATAAAGTTAGGAATGAAAACATACGAAATACAACCCAACGTTTGGAAACGAATAGCGAGTCTCGGAGTGCTGGCCGCGCTAGCCACAGCACCCGTCCTGGGACAAGTACAAAATAATGGGGACAAAACCGACAAGCCCACCATTCTTTACTCGGGCACGCCGCGCAGCTGCGAGATTGGCGGCATCCGTATAACGGGCGGTGAAGGTTATGAAGATTATGTCTTGATTGGTCTCTCCGGACTCTCCGTGGGACAGACCATTACGGTGCCGGGTGACGAGATTACCTCGGCCATTCGTCGTTATTGGCGTCACGGTCTCTTCTCGCATGCGCGCATCGAGGCGGATAGTATCGTGGGCGACAAGATCTACTTGAACATCGAGTTGACACAGCGTCCGCGTGTGTCCGATATCCACTACAACGGTGTGAAGAAGTCGGAGCGCGAGGATTTGGAGGCGCAGTTGGGCTTGGCCAAAGGTGGTCAGGTGACGCCTAACTTGATTGACCGTGCCAAACTCCTGGTGAAGCGTTACTTTGATGCCAAAGGTTTCAAGAACGCAGAGGTGGTGGTGTTGCAGCGCGACGATCCCAGCAACAAGAAACAGGTGATTATCGACGTCAATATCGATAAGAAAGATAAGGTGAAGGTGCACGAGATTACCATCGAGGGTAACGAGGCGCTCACCGCCAAACGTATCAAGAACTTGATGAAGAAGACCAACGAGAAGAACAAGTGGGCCAACATGTTCAAGACGAAGAAATTCATCATGGAGAAGTACGAGGAGGATAAGGAGAAGATTATCGACAAATATAACGAGTTGGGTTACCGCGACGCCATTATCTTGGAAGACAGCGTTTCCAACTACGATGACCGCACCGTGGATATCTACTTGAAACTCGAAGAGGGCGACAAGTACTACGTGCGTAACATCTCTTGGGTGGGTAACACCGTTTACCCGTCGGATGCGTTGGCCGAAGTGCTCCGCATGAAGAAGGGCGACGTCTACAACCAGAAGTTGCTGAACGACCGTCTGTCGAAGGATGACGATGCCATCGGTAACTCCTACTACAACCAGGGTTACGTCTTCTTCAACGTAGACCCGGTGGAGGTGAATGTGGACAACGACTCTATCGACTTGGAGATGCGTATCATCGAGGGTCCGCAGGCTTCTATCAACCGCGTGCGTATCACCGGTAACGACCGCCTCTATGAGGACATCGTTCGTCGTGAGTTGCGTACCCGTCCGGGCGAGTTGTTCAGCAAGGATGCTTTGGAGCGTTCTTACCGTGAGTTGGCGCAGATGGGCCACTTCAACCCGGAGACCATTAATCCGAAGGTGGAGCCCGATGCTGCAAACGGTACCGTGGATATCAACTATATCTTGGAGTCTAAAGCCAACGACCAGATTGAGTTCTCGGCCGGTTGGGGACAGACCGGTGTGATTGGTAAACTGAGTTTGAAGTTCACCAACTTCTCTCTGAAGAACCTCTTCAGCAAGAGTGACAACCGCCGTGGTATTCTGCCGCAAGGTGATGGTCAGACATTGACTTTGAGCGGACAGACCAACGGTAGCTACTACCAGTCGTACAGTGTTTCGTTCTTCGATCCCTGGTTTGGCGGCAAACGTCCGAACCAGTTCTCGGTGACTGCCTTCTACTCGAAGCAGACCGACGTGAACGACAGCTACTATAACTCAGCTTACTACAACAACTATTACAACTACTTGTATGGTTACGGTAACTACAATAGCAGCTACTACAGCTACGACTCTTACTACGACCCGGACAAGTCGGTACAGTTGTACGGACTCTCCATCGGTTGGGGTAAGCGTTTGAAATGGCCGGATGACTACTTCACGTTGACTGCCGAACTCTCTTACCAACGCTATGTGTTGAAAGATTGGCAGTACTTCTTGATTACCAACGGACGATGCAACAACATCAGCTTCGGTTTGACTTTGGCGCGTAGTTCTTCGGACAACCCCATCTACCCGCGTAGTGGTTCCGACTTCTCACTGTCAGTGAACTTCACTCCGCCCTACTCTAAGTTCGACGGCGTAGACTATGCCAACTTGGCCACCAGCTACTACGATGCGAACTACCAGGCAGATATGCAGAAGAAGTACAAATGGGTAGAGTACCATAAGTGGAAATTCAAAGGCAAAATGTACACCGCCCTCTCCAATGCCGTGAAATGTCCGGTTTTGATGAGCCGCGTGGAATTCGGTTTGCTGGGTTACTATAACAAGAACAAGATTTCACCGTTTGAGACCTTCTACGTGGGTGGTGACGGTATGACGGGTTACTCCGGTACCTATGCCACTGAGACCATCGCCCTGCGTGGTTATGAGAACGGTGCCCTCACCTCAAGCAGCTACGGACACGCTTACTCACGCCTCGGCTTCGAGTTGCGTTACCCGTTGATGTTGGAGACCTCCACCAGTATCTACGCCCTCACCTTCGTGGAGGCAGGTAATGCTTGGAGCGACGTGAAGAAGTTCAACCCGTTCGATATGAAACGTTCTGCCGGTGTGGGTGTACGTATCTTCCTCCCGATGGTAGGTATGATGGGTATCGACTGGGCTTACGGTTTCGACAAGATCAACAGTTCAATGCAATATAGCGGAAGCCAGTTCCACTTTATCATCGGACAAGAGTTATAAAACAACCAACGTATTAACAACCCTTTAAGAGACACACGTATGATGAAAAGATTTGCTTACTTACTCCTGCTCGGCGTGATGCTGGCTGTCGGTGCGAAGGCACAGCGCTTTGCCCTCATCGATACGGAGTACATTTTGAAACGCATTCCTGCCTATACACAAGCCACCCAGCAGCTGGACAGCCAGTCGAAACAGTGGCAGGCGGAAGTGGAGAGCATGACCAATCAGGCCAAGAGTCTCTACGAGAACTATCAAAGCAACGCAAAGAACCTCACCGAGGCTCAACGCAAGCAGAAAGAGGATGCCATCGTGGCGAAGGAGAAAGAGGCGAACGAACTGCGCCGCAAATACTTCGGTCCGGAAGGCGAGCTCTACAAACAGCGCGAGAGTTTGCTGTCACCCATTCAAGATAAACTCTATGAAGCGGTGAAAGTCATCTCCACACAGAAAGGCATCAGCCTGGTGCTCGACCGTGCTTCAGACAGCGCCATCCTCTTCGCATCGCCCTCAATTGATATCAGCGATGAAGTTTTAAGTAGGTTAGGAGTTGCAAATTAATTTAATTTGTTACCTTTGCGCACAAATAGCTGGAACAATAGCTGAAAGCTGGAAACAATAGCTGAAAGAATAGAGAATAGCAAGTATAGCTGGAATATAAATTTAAAACATAGAATTATGCTTAAGAAAATGATTATGTTGGCACTCATCGCCTTACCTTTGAGTGCTGCTGCACAGAAATTCGGACGTGTAAATCCGGCAGAGATTATCACTGCAATGCCTGAATACACCAAAGCACAGACCGAATTGCAAGAACTGCAAAAACAGTACGAAGGTGAGATGAAAATCATGCAGGACGAACTTCAGGAGAAGGGCGACAAGTATGACAAAGAGAAAGATACCCTCCCCGCTCCCGTGAAAGAGCGTCGCGAGAAAGAGTTGCAAGATATCTACACACGCTTGCAGCAGTACGCTCAGGAGAGCCAGCAGAACCTTCAGAAAGCTTCTCAGGAGAAGATGAACGAAATCTCTGAGAAGATGGAGAAAGCCATCAAAGAGGTGGGAGTTGCAGGTGGTTACGTCTACATCATGGACATGACAGCCGGTGTACCTTTCATCAGCGAGACTTTAACTACGGACGTAACCGACCAGGTTAAAGGTAAATTGGGCATCAAATAAGACCTAAAACATAAGTGATTGCGGGGGAATAGTGATATTCCCCCGTTTTTTTTTGATTATTCCAACTAGAACCGTTACTTTTGTTCACTCAATCAAACTAAAATAAGAAGCGATATGTTGAAGAAATTGTTGCTCATTGCTTTATTGGCTGTGCCCGGCTGTCTGCTGGCACAGAACGAAGTGCCCGTACAAACCGTGGTAGCCGCACGTCCTCATTTCGGTACCATCAGCTATAACGAACTGCTGAAGGCAATGCCGGAGTATGCCTATGCACAAGAGAATATCAACCTCTTGCAGGGTAAGTACGAGGCTGAAATCAAACGCTCGGAAGAGGAGTTCAATCAGAAGTACTCGGAGTTCATCAAAGATCAGAAGAACTTCCCGGAGACCATCTTGTTGCGTCGTCAGAAAGAGTTGCAGCAGTTGATGGAGCAGAGCATTGAGTTCCGCAACCAGGTGAAAGATTTGCTGGAGAAAGCAAAGAAAGAGATGGTAACACCGCTCAACCAGAAGTTGAACAACGCCATTGCCGAAGTGGCTGCGCAGTATCAGTTGGAGTATGTATTGAACACCGACAACAACTGCTATCCGTACATCAATACAGCTTACGGCATGGATTTAACTCAGTTGGTAAAAGCAAAACTCGGCATTTAATTTTCTCACTCGTATGACTAGACTGCTTCAAGAGGCGGGCCCTATCGGTGTGTTCGATTCCGGATACGGCGGACTGACCATTCTGGACCATTTGCGCAAGAGACTTCCCCAATACGATTACCTCTATTTGGGGGATAACGCACGTACCCCTTACGGAACCCGCTCGTTTGAGATTGTCTACGAGTTCACCCTACAAGCCGTGAAGCATCTGTTCGAGATGGGCTGCTCGCTGGTGATACTGGCCTGCAACACCGCCTCGGCCAAAGCTTTACGCACCATTCAACAGCACGATTTACCCCTCATCGACCCGACACGTCGGGTCCTGGGTGTAATTCGTCCCACCGCCGAGTGTGTCGGCACGCTGACCCACAGTCGCCACATCGGCATCCTGGCCACGGCGGGCACCATCAAATCACAAAGTTACACGCTGGAGATAGAGAAGCTCTATCCGGACATCGTGGTCAACGGAGAGGCTTGTCCGCTCTGGGTTCCCTTGGTAGAGAACCACGAGTTCGACAGTCCGGGAGCCGACTACTTCGTACGCCAGCACATTGATCGCCTCTTGCAGCGCGACCCGCAAATAGACACCCTCATTCTGGGCTGCACCCACTACCCCCTCCTGATGGAAAAAATTCGTCAGTACACCCCCCAAGGCATCACCGTGGTGGCGCAAGGCGAATACATAGCCCGCAGCTTGCAGGACTATCTGCGCCGTCATCCCGAGATGGAGCAGCGATGCACCAAGCAGGGCCAATGCCGTTTCCTCACGACAGAGTCCAAAGAGAAGTTTGAGGAGTCAGCCTCCATTTTCTTACAAAGCAATTTACACGTGGAGAGTATTTCGTTGGAATAACGAAGAGCAGTACCCCCGCCGAGAATCGAACTCGGATCTAAAGTTTAGGAAACTTTCGTTCTATCCGTTGAACTACAAGGGCCCGTTTCGGCCACAAAGGTAATCTTTTTTTTCGAACTACCTTAAACCTCGCGCAAACTTTTCTGTCTAAGGAAAGACAAACTAAAACCTTTCCGTAATGAAAAAGACTTTTTTGCTGTATCTCACACTTCTCTTTTCGCTCCTTACAGCGGGGGCAGCAGAAGCTGTGCCCGGCTCCATCAAGGGCAAAGTTATTGATGCCGCTACCAAAGCGCCCATCGAATTCGCAAACGTTAGTATCAGCAAAAAGCAGGGCGGGCAGGTGCTGAAGGGCACCATCACCGACGCCAACGGACGATTCATCCTCGGCGACCTGGCCACAGGCAGCTACGTGCTCTCCGTCTCTTACATCGGCTACAACGCCCACACCCAAACCATCAACCTCAGCGACAAGCAGCGCAGCCTCAACCTCCCCAACATCGCCCTCAAAGAAGATTCCAAGGTGATGAATGAAGTGGAAGTGGTGGGACAGAAATCACAGATGCGCTTCGAAATAGACAAGAAAGTATTCAATGTGGACCAGAGCATCGCCAACACCGGTGGCTCGGCCAGCGATATCCTCACCAACATCCCCTCGGTGGATGTAGACAACGAAGGTACCATCTCACTGCGCGGAAGCAGCAGTGTCACCGTCTGGATCAACGGAAAAGCCTCGGGACTCTCCTCCGACAACCGCGGCGAGATTCTGGAGCAGATGCCCGCCGAGAGCATTGAGCGCATTGAAGTCATCACCAACCCCTCCGCCAAATTCAGTCCCGAGGGCACGGCAGGTATCATCAATATCATCCTGAAGAAGGACCGCAAAGCCGGTTACTACGGCAGTTTGCAGGCCGGCGGACAGACCAACGGCGGGGCGAATGCCAGCGGTAACATCAACTATAGCAGTGGTGTGCTGGATGCTTACGCCAACGTGGGCTACCGCAGACGCAGCAACGATGGAGGCGGCAATACCACCCGCAACAACACGTCGAGCAACACCTATCTAAATCAGCACTCCGACAGCGATAACCAAGGCAACAACCTCTTTACCCGCATGGGCCTCACCTGGCACGCCACGAGCAAGGACGACTTCTCCGTGAACGGCATGGGCATGTTCGGCAGGCAAAAGGAACACAGCGAAATCAACTATGTATCGGGCAGTCTGCTGACCGACCAAGTCAACTATAACCGTCTGCGCCACACGGCGAGCAACAACGACATGACGATGTACAACTTCGACTTCGGTTATCGCCATGAGTTCGGCAAGGAGCACACGCTGGACATCACCGTGGCGCGCAACCACTTCGAGATGGACAAGAAAAGCATCTACGACCAGACGACCAACTACACCGATACTTCCATCGACCCGCTGCTGCTCTATCAGCACCAGCTGAACGACGTGAAGAAGAACGGTTGGGAGTTCCAGCTGGACTACAGCAACCAGCTCTCGAAGAAGACGAAGATTGAGGCAGGCTACAAGGGTACCCTCTCCAAAGAGAACAGTCCCGTGGAGACCTATGAGGGTACGACGGCTGCCAATGCTACCCTCAACGAGCAACTCTATAACATCTTCCAATACAACCAGGACATTCACGCGCTCTATGCCACCTTCAGCACCAAGTTCAACAAGCTGGGCGTGCAGCTGGGACTGCGCGGTGAGTACTCCAAAGTGAAGACGCACTCGCTGGCTTACGGAGAGAAGAGTGAGGAGGTGACCCCTTATAAGAAGGACTACTACAGCCTCTTCCCAAGCCTCTTCCTCTCATACGCTTTGCCGCATAACAACGAACTGCAGCTCAACTACACCCGACGCATCTCGCGTCCGTGGGGCGGGCAGCTCAACTCGTTCAAGAATATCACGGATGCCACCAACATCTCCTTCGGTAACCCCGAGCTCGACCCGCAATACTCGAATGCCTTCGAGCTGAATTTCCTGAAGATGTGGGACCTTCACACGCTGTCGTTCTCGGGCTACTATCGCACCACCGACAATGTGACGGAGCAGATTCGCTATCTGCAGGGCGAGGTGATGTACTCCACTTATGAGAATGTGGCCTCATCGAAATCATCGGGTATCGAGATTGTGGCGAAGAACAAACTCTTCCACGAAGTGATTGACCTCACCACCACCCTGAACGGATTCTACTATGAGCTCGACGGTTTCAGCTATCAGATGGCAGGGGTGGAGAGCCCCATCACCGGCGACCGTGAGAGCGACTTCTCCTGGAACGTGAAGATGATAGCCAACACGAAACTGCCACTCGGCACCACCCTGCAACTCACCGGCAACTACAATGCCAAGAAGGTAGTGGCACAGGGTTATCGCCAAGCCAACTACACACTGGACGCCGGTTTGCGTAAGAATTTCTTTAACAAGACCATCAGCGTCAGCGTGAACGGACGCGACCTGCTCAACTCGCGCAAGTGGCACACCATCACCTCCGGCGAGGGATTCCATCAAGACAGTAAGAACTGGCGCGGCGGTCGTCGCTTCGGACTCACTATCACCTACAACTTCGGAAATATGCGTGCCAAGCAGAACAAGTCGCGTAAGAACGATGGAGAGATAGAGAACCCCTATCAAAATGAAAGTGAATACTAGTTCTACAACCGATAAACTTACATTTTCGTATTTTTATGTAATTAATATGATTTTTCTCCTGTTTTTTTTGCGTATTTCCTAACTTTTACAAAACTTTGTACGCGCTCTGCAAAAAGGAGCAAAAGATAAGAAATTAATCTATTAATGGTGCACCCCAACGTGCACATAGCAACATACAAAATGGAAGTAAAAGAATTAGAGAGAGTTGTAGTCCGCTTCTCCGGTGACTCCGGAGACGGTATGCAACTTGCCGGAAACATTTTCTCTACAGTCTCAGCTACTGTGGGTAATGACATCAGTACTTTTCCCGACTATCCTGCGGACATCCGTGCCCCGCAAGGATCCCTCACCGGAGTCTCAGGAT
>CAYSOW010000025.1:0-22732 GCA_964432715.1 uncultured Bacteroides sp. | reverse complement strand
CTTGGACACATACATCAAACTTTGTTTAAAAATTTAATTTCAATTTCGAAAAAAAACATCACGAAAAACATCTCTCTAAAAGCACATTTCCCGGAAAACACATTTCCCGGAAAAGCATTTCGAAAAAACACATTTCCCCCGAAAGAAGAGCAGAGGAAAGCCGGAACCATCCTCCCCTCCCACCACCGCAAAATTAAAAGAAACTTCCGAAAAAAAATGAAAAGATACAGAGAAATGCAAAGAAACACTGAAATAGAGCACCTTAAAACACTAAAAAATAAATATTTATTGATAAAACTTTGTGGTTGATGCAATTATTTGTATATTTGCATCCGAATTGGATGATATGTGAAGGGGCTTTCGAAAGCCCTTTTTTTGTTCTTAATAGTGAAAAGAATGATAGATAGAAATCTTGTAAAAAGTATTGTAGATGAATGGCTTCAGGAGACCGACTACTTCCTGGTAGATGTCACCGTAAGCCCGGACGACAAGATCGTCGTAGAGATAGACCATGCGGAAGGCGTGTGGATAGAAGATTGTGTAGAGCTGAGCAGATTCGTAGAGTCCAAGCTCGATAGAGAAAAAGAAGATTTCGAACTGGAAGTAGGCTCGGCAGGCATCGGACAGCCGTTCAAAGTACTCCAGCAATACATCAACCACATCGGCAAAGAAGTGGAAACCCTGCTGAAGGACGGACGCAAACTGACCGGCACACTGAAAGAAGCCGACGAAAACCATTTTGTGATTACTATCACCAAGAAAGTGAAACCCGAAGGGGCGAAACGACCGCAACTCGTAGAAGAGGATGTGGACCTGAGTTATGAAGAAATAAAATATACTAAATACCTAATTAGTTTTAAATAGAAGTTATGGCTAAGAAAGAGGAAACAGTCAGCTTAATTGACACATTTTCGGAGTTTAAAGAACTTAAGAATATTGACAGAACAACCCTGGTGAGCGTGCTGGAGGAGAGCTTCCGCAGCGTCATCGCCAAGATGTTCGGTACCGATGAGAACTACGACGTGATTGTAAACCCGGACAAGGGCGACTTTGAGATCTATCGTAACCGTGAAGTGGTGGAAGACGAGAACTTGACCAACCCGAACATGCAGATTGCACTCTCTGAGGCACAGAAGATTGACGCCTCTTACGAGGTGGGCGAGGAAGTGACCGACGAAGTCTTCTTCGAGAAATTCGGACGTCGCGCCATCCTGAACTTACGCCAGACTTTGGCCTCCAAGATTCTGGAGCTGGAGAAAGACAGTCTCTACAACAAATATATTGATAAGGTGGGCACCGTCATCAACGCGGAGGTTTACCAAATCTGGAAGAAAGAGATGCTGTTGCTGGACGATGAGGGTAACGAATTGCTGTTGCCGAAGACCGAGCAAATCCCGAGCGACTTCTATCGCAAGGGTGAGACCGTCAGAGCGGTGGTAGCTCGTGTGGACAACACCAACAACAACCCCAAGATCATCCTGAGCCGTACCTCACCCGTCTTCCTGCAACGCCTCTTCGAGATGGAAGTACCCGAGATCAACGACGGACTCATCACCATCCGTAAGATTGCCCGCATCCCGGGCGAGCGTGCCAAGATTGCCGTAGAGTCATACGACGAGCGTATCGACCCGGTAGGCGCTTGCGTCGGCGTGAAAGGTTCTCGTATCCACGGCATCGTTCGCGAGCTGAGAAACGAGAATATTGATGTGATTAACTATACGAACAACATGTCGTTGTTCATTCAGCGCGCACTGAATCCGGCCCACATCTCTTCCATCCGTCTGGACGAGGAGAACAAGAAGGCAGAGGTTTACCTCAAACCGGAGGAGGTCTCTTTGGCAATCGGTAAAGGCGGTTACAACATCAAGTTGGCCTGCATGCTTACCGAATATACGATTGACGTATTCCGTGAAATTGATGAAGCGGTGGATGTGGAAGACATCTATCTGGATGAGTTCAAGGACGAGATTGATGAGTGGGTCATCAACGCCATCAAGGGCCTCGGCCTCGATACCGCGAAGGCTGTGATCAACGCACCTCGCGAGATGCTCATCGAAAAAGCGGATCTGGAAGAGGATACAGTCGATGAAGTATTGAGGATTTTAAAGGCAGAATTTGAGGAGTAATATATGACGATAAGATTAAATAAAGTAACGAGAGATTTAAACGTAGGAATCACCCGCGTGGTTGAGTTCTTGCAGAAGAAGGGCTTCACGGACGTGGAGGCCACTCCGAATGCTAAAATCACGGAAGAGCAGTACCAACTGCTGGTCAACGAGTTTAGCAAGGATCAAAAGCTGCGCATCGACTCAGAGAAGGTGATTCACGAGCGTCAGAACCGGGACAAGAACAAGCCGTCGGTCAACCTGGATACCGTGAGCAAGAAAGAGGATGAAGAGGATGAGAACTTCATCAGCACGCTCCGCCAGAAGTATAAACCGGTGGGCAAGATCGACCTGGACGCACTGAACCGCAAGAAGGGAGCTCCCGCGAAGGCTGCCCCTGCTGCTGAGCAGAAACCTGCGGAACAGAAACCCGCGGAGCAGAAACCCGCACAAAAGCCTGCAGCGGAGGTGAAACCCGCCGAACAAAAACCTGCAGCACAGAAGCCGGAACCTGAGAAAAAGGCCCCGGAGGCACCTGCTGCACCCGTTGCCGAGCAGAAAAAGCCGGAGACCGTAGTCACGAAAGAACATAAAAACGAAATGGAGATAAAGAAAGAGACTCGCAAAGAGGAAACTTCCAAGAAAGAGCAGAAAGAGGTGAACGCGGTGAAGGCGGAAACCAAACAGACGACTGAACAGAACGCACAGCCGAAAGAGGCTGCCAAAGAGAAGGACGAGGTGTTCAAGATTCACCAGACGGGCTTCTCTAAGATTAACGTCGTGGGACAGATTGACCTGGCGGCGCTCAACCAATCTACTCGCCCGAAGAAGAAGAGTAAGGAGGAGAAGAAGAAAGAGCGCGAGGAGAAAGAGCGTGTTCGCCAAGAGCAGAAGCGCCAGATGAAGGACGCTATTATCAAGGAGATCCGCAAGGGCGACGACAACAAGCAGGACAAGTCGGCTGACGACAAGAACAACAAGAAGAAACGTAGCCGCATCGGTAAGGAGCGCGTAGACATCAACAATGTCAACGGCAACAACGGCGGTGGTAACAACAATAATAACAACAACCGCCAGAACAACAAGGGCGGTAACAACGGTAACAATGGTAACCAAGGTAACAACCAGGGTGGCAAGCACAACAAGGATCGCTTCAAGAAGCCGTATGCCAAGGCAGAGGTGAGCGACGAGGATGTGGCTAAACAGGTGAAAGAGACCTTGGCACGCCTCACCAACAAGGGTAAGAACAAGGCTGCCAAGTACCGTAAAGAGAAACGCGAAACCGTGCTGACTCGCCAGCAAGAGCTGGAGAATCAGGAGATGGAGGAGAGCAAGATTCTGAAGCTCACCGAGTTCGTAACAGCCAATGAGCTGGCGAGCATGATGGATGTGCCTGTGACGAAGGTCATCGGTACCTGCATGAGCATCGGTATCATGGTCTCTATCAACCAGCGTCTGGACGCTGAGACCATCAACCTGGTGGCTGAGGAGTTCGGTTTCAAGACGGAGTATGTCAGTGCAGAGGTGGCCGAAGCCATCACGGAGGAAGAGGACAACGAGGAGGATTTGCTCCCGCGTGCGCCGATTGTAACGGTGATGGGTCACGTTGACCACGGTAAGACTTCTTTGCTCGACTATATCCGTAAAGCCAACGTGATTGCCGGTGAGGCCGGAGGTATCACGCAGCACATCGGAGCTTACAACGTGAAGTTGGAGGACGGTCGTCACATCACCTTCCTCGACACCCCGGGTCACGAGGCCTTTACCGCCATGCGTGCTCGTGGAGCCAAGGTGACCGACGTGGCCATCATTATCGTCGCTGCCGATGATAACGTGATGCCGCAGACCAAAGAGGCCATCAACCACGCCATGGCTGCCGGAGTGCCTATCGTATTCGCTATCAATAAGATTGATAAGCCCGCCGCCAACCCCGACAAGATTAAGGAGGAGCTGGCTGCCATGAACTTCCTCGTGGAGGAATGGGGCGGTAAGTATCAGTCGCAAGATATCTCTGCTAAACAAGGTATCGGTGTGAAGGAGTTGATGGAGAAGGTGTTGCTGGAGGCCGAGATGCTCGACCTGAAGGCCAACCCCAACCGTCGTGCCACCGGTTCCATCATTGAGTCAACCCTCGACAAGGGTCGTGGTTACATCGCTACGGTGTTGGTGGCCAACGGTACCCTGAAGATGGGCGACATCGTGTTGGCAGGAACCAACTACGGTCGTGTGAAGGCCATGTTCAACGAGCGTAACCAGCGCATCAAAGAGGCCGGTCCTTCCGAGCCGGTGTTGATCCTCGGTTTGAACGGTGCTCCGCAGGCGGGCGATACGTTCCACGTCATCGAGAGCGAGCAAGAGGCGCGCGAGATTACCAACAAGCGCGAGCAGTTGCAGCGTGAGCAGGGTCTGCGTACGCAGAAGATCCTGACGCTCGACGAGGTAGGTCGTCGTTTGGCTTTGGGCAACTTCCACGAGTTGAACGTGATTGTGAAGGGCGACGTGGACGGCTCTATCGAGGCGTTGAGCGACTCGCTCATCAAGCTCTCTACCGAGAACATTCAGGTGAACGTCATCCACAAAGCCGTGGGACAGATCTCCGAGTCGGATGTCAGCTTGGCAGCCGCTTCAGAGGCCATCATCATCGGCTTCCAGGTGCGTCCTTCTATGCAGGCACGTCGTGTGGCCGAGCAGGAGGGTGTGGACATCCGTCTCTACTCTATCATCTATGATGCCATCGAGGATGTGAAGGATGCCATGGAAGGTATGTTGGCTCCGGAGGTGAAAGAGGAAGTGACTGCCACCATCGAGGTGCGTGAGGTATTCCATATCACCAAGGTAGGAACCGTGGCCGGTGCCATTGTGAAAGAGGGTAAGGTGAAACGTTCCGATAAGGCGCGCCTGATT
Source organism: uncultured Bacteroides sp. (assembly GCA_964432715.1). Lineage (GTDB taxonomy): Bacteria > Bacteroidota > Bacteroidia > Bacteroidales > Bacteroidaceae > Phocaeicola_A. The sequence goes on along the minus strand of CAYSOW010000025.1, from coordinate 17,723 downwards.
CGTGACGGTATCGTCATCTTTACCGGTGAGATCAACGCCCTGAAGCGTTTCAAGGACGATGTGAAGGAGGTGGCCGTCAACTTCGAGTGCGGTATCAGCCTGCAGAACTACAACGATATCAAGGTGGGCGACATCATCGAGTCTTATCAGGAGATCGAGGTGAAAGCTACCCTCTAAGGATATTTAAACTTACAGGATGCCGGTAAGGCATGGACAATATCAGCGATGTGCCAATTGCCGAAAATCGAAAGATGCGTGTGATTGGCACATCCTGCATACCACTAAAAAGAGGATATGACAACCCTGGATATATTGATTTTGATTTTCTTGGGCATCGGTTTCGTGTGGGGACTGGTGAAGGGACTGGTGAAGCAGCTGGCGTCTCTCGTGGGACTGGTGGCGGGCTTGCTGGTGGCACGTGCGCTTTATGGCATGGTGGGCGAGCAGTTGGCTCCGCACCTCGGCACGTCGGTCACCGTGGCTCAGATCATCGCTTTCCTGCTCATCTGGATGGCGGTGCCACTGGTGCTTCACATCGTGGCCATCGTGCTCACCAAGGCACTGAATGTGCTGATGCTGGGCTGGGCCAACCATGGACTGGGAGGCGTGGCAGGCGCCCTGGTGGTGCTGCTCTGGATCAGCATTCTCTTCAATGTGCTCACCTTCATCCATGCAGAGGGGGTGCTGGCCAAGCGGAGTGTCCGTGAGCAGTCCGTGCTCTACGAACCGTGCAAGCAGGTGGCAGGACTCTTCTTCCCGAGCTTGCAGAGCGACCCGAACGCTGAGCAAGAACCGAACCCTGAAGATATAGAAACAACGAATAACGACGTAAATGAATAAAGATAACTCTCAAAAAACGAATGAGCATAACCAATTCGTGAAGCAGATGGCGGAGAAGAAGTACGAGTACGGCTTCACCACCGAAGTGCATACCGAGATCATCGAACGGGGTCTCAACGAGGAGGTGGTGCGTCTCATCTCAGCCAAGAAGCAGGAGCCGGAGTGGTTACTGGAGTTCCGCTTGAAGGCCTATCGCCACTGGCTGACGCTGGAGATGCCGACATGGGCTCATCTGAACATTCCGGAGATCGACTATCAGGCCATCTCTTACTACGCTGACCCTACGGCCAAGAAGAAAGGTCCGAAGGAGGGCGAGGAGATGGACCCGGAACTGATCAAGACTTTCGACAAACTGGGTATTCCCTTGGAGGAGCGCATGGCGTTGAGCGGTGTAGCCGTGGATGCCGTGATGGACTCCATCTCGGTGAAGACCACCTTTAAGGAGACGCTGATGGAGAAGGGCATCATCTTCTGTTCCATCAGTGAGGCGGTGCGCGAACATCCCGACTTGGTGAAACAATACCTCGGCTCGGTGGTGCCCTACCGCGACAACTTCTTCGCTGCCCTCAACTCGGCAGTGTTCAGCGACGGCTCCTTCGTCTACATCCCGAAGGGGGTGCGTTGCCCCATGGAGCTCTCCACCTATTTCCGCATCAACGCCGCCAATACGGGTCAGTTTGAACGCACCCTGATTGTGGCGGACGACGACAGCTACGTCTCTTACTTGGAGGGTTGTACCGCTCCGATGCGCGACGAGAATCAGCTGCATGCCGCCATTGTGGAGATTGTGGTGAACGACCGCGCCGAAGTGAAGTACAGCACCGTGCAGAACTGGTACCCCGGCGACGCAGAAGGCAAGGGTGGTGTCTACAACTTCGTCACGAAGCGTGGCCACTGCCGCGGTGTCGACAGTAAACTCTCATGGACCCAGGTAGAGACGGGTTCCGCCATCACCTGGAAATACCCCAGCTGCGTGTTGCAAGGCGACAACTCACAAGCGGAGTTCTACTCCGTGGCAGTGACCAACAACTACCAGCAGGCAGATACGGGAACGAAGATGATTCACTTGGGACGCAACACGCGCAGCACCATCATCAGCAAAGGAATCTCGGCCGGCAAGAGCCAGAACTCCTACCGCGGCCTGGTGCGCGTGTCCGACCGTGCCGACAACGCCCGCAACTACAGCCAGTGCGACTCGCTCCTGCTGGGCAGCCAGTGCGGCGCACACACCTTCCCCTATATGGATATCCAGAACGAGACCGCCGTGGTGGAGCACGAAGCAACCACCTCGAAGATCTCAGAAGACCAGCTCTTCTACTGCAACCAGCGCGGTATCCCCACGGAAGATGCCATCGGCCTCATCGTCAACGGCTACGCCAAGGAGGTGCTCAACAAGCTCCCCATGGAGTTTGCCGTAGAGGCGCAAAAGTTGCTGGCCGTATCCCTGGAAGGCAGCGTAGGATAACAGATGTATTAACAGCGTAAAGAAGATTCGAAGATGAACATGTTAGAGATAAAAGATTTGCATGCCAGCATCAATGGCAAAGAGATATTGAAGGGCATCAACCTGAGCGTCAAGGCGGGTGAGGTGCACGCCATCATGGGCCCCAACGGTTCGGGAAAGAGTACCCTGAGCAACGTGTTGGTGGGCCATCCTGCCTATGAGGTGACCAAGGGTAGCGTCACGTTTGAGGGCAAGGACCTCCTGGCACTCAATGCCGAGGACCGCAGTCACGAGGGACTCTTCCTCTCGTTCCAGTACCCGGTGGAGATTCCCGGTGTCAGCATGGTGAACTTCATGCGTGCCGCCGTCAACGAGCAGCGCAAGTATAAAGGTCTGCCCGCCCTGACCGCCAGTGAGTTCCTGAAACTGATGCGCGAGAAGAGAGCCGTGGTGGAGCTCGACAACAAGTTGGCCAACCGTTCGGTGAACGAAGGCTTCAGCGGTGGCGAGAAGAAGCGTAACGAGATCTTCCAGATGGCCATGCTGGAACCCAAGTTGAGCATCCTTGACGAGACCGACTCCGGTCTGGACATCGACGCCCTGCGCATCGTGGCCGAGGGAGTCAACAAGCTGAAGACCCCGGCGACCAGCACGCTGGTCATCACCCACTACCAACGCCTGTTGGACTACATCAAGCCCGACATCGTGCACGTGCTCTACAAAGGCCGCATCGTCAAGACTGCCGGTCCGGAGCTGGCCCTGGAGTTGGAAGAGAAAGGATACGATTGGATTAAGAAAGAACTGGGAGAAAACGTATAAATGAAAGCGGAACAACAATATATCGACCTGTTTGCACAGTGTGAGGCGATGATCAACCGCCACAGTGCACCGGTCCTCAACAAGGCTCGCCGGTCGGCCTACGACGCCTTCTGCGCGCAGGGGTTCCCCACGCGCAAGCAGGAGCGCTACAAATACACCGACATGAGTCAGCTCTTTGCGCCCGACTACGGTCTCAACCTGGATCGTCTGGAGATTCCGGTCAACCCGTACGAGGTGTTCAAGTGTGACGTCCCCAACATGAGCACGTCGCTCTATTTCGTGGTGAACGACCGCTTCTACGACCGTGCCTTGCCGGCGGCTCATCTGCCGGAGGGCGTGTTGATTGGTAGCCTGAAGGCGATGGCGGAGCAACACCCCGAACTGGTGGAGCGCTATTACGGCTCCCTGGCGAAGGTGGAGAAAGACGGCATCGTGGCACTGAACACCATGCTGGCCCAAGACGGTCTCTTCATCTACGTGCCGAAGGGTGTCGTGGTGGAGCGTCCCATCCAGATTGTCAACATCCTGCGTGCCGATGTCAACCTCATGGTCAACCGTCGCGTACTCATCGTGCTCGAGGAGGGCGCGCAGCTGAGCGTGCTGATGTGCGACCATGCTGCCGACCAGGTGAAGTTCCTCTCCACCCAGGTGATGGAGATCTTCGCCGCCGAGAACAGCCACTGCGACCTCTACGAACTGGAGGAGACCCACAACGAGACGGTGCGTTGCAGCAACCTCTTCGTGCAACAGGCCGCCCACAGTCGCGTGTTGCTCAACGGCATGACCCTGCACAACGGCACCACCCGCAACAGCACGGAAGTCTACCTGCAAGGCCCCGGCGCCGAGATCAACCTCTACGGCATGGCCATCGAGGACAAGCAGCAGCTGGTGGACAACCACACCTTCATCGACCATCAAGTGCCCGAGTGCACCAGCAACGAGCTCTTCAAGTATGTGCTCGATGAGCAAGCCGTGGGTGCCTTTGCCGGAAAGGTATTGGTGAGAGAGGGCGCACAACACACCTCCTCGCAGCAGACCAACCGCAACCTCTGCGCCACCCGCGAGGCGAGAATGTACACCCAGCCGCAGCTGGAGATTTATGCCGATGATGTGAAGTGCAGCCACGGAGCCACCGTCGGTCAGCTCAATGAAGAGGCCCTCTTCTACATGCAGCAACGCGGTATCCCCAAGCAGGAAGCCCGCCTGTTGCTGATGTTCGCCTTTGTCAACGAGGTGGTCGACCAGATACGCATCGAAGCCCTGAAGGAGCGCCTGCACCGCCTGGTGGAGAAACGTTTCCGCGGAGAGTTGAACAAATGCCAAGGTTGCGCTATTTGTAAATAAAAGAAGAATAAGATGTACGACGTAACAAAGATACGAGAGGACTTCCCCATCCTGCAACGTCAGGTGTATGGCAAACCGCTGATCTATTTTGACAACGGAGCCACCACCCAGAAGCCGCGTTGCGTGGTGGAAGCCATCACGGACGAATACTACTCGGTGAACGCCAATGTGCACCGCGGTGTCCACTTCCTCTCCCAGCAAGCCACCGAACTGCATGAAGGCTCGCGCGAGACCGTGCGACGCTTCCTGAACGCACGTTCCACCAATGAGATTATCTTCACCCGGGGCACCACGGAGAGCATCAACCTCCTGGCATTCTCCTTCGGAGAGGCCTTCCTGAGCGAAGGCGACGAAGTGCTGGTGTCGGTGATGGAGCACCACAGCAACATCGTGCCCTGGCAGCTGCTGGCGGCACGCAAAGGCATCGCCATCAAGGTGATTCCCATGAACGACCGTGGCGAGATTCTGCAGGAAGCCTACGAAGCCCTCTTCACCGAGCGCACCAAGCTGGTCTGCGTGGCCCAAGTGTCCAACGTGTTAGGCACCGTCAATCCGGTGAAAGAGATGATACAGACCGCCCATGCCCACGGCGTCCCCGTGCTGGTGGACGGCGCCCAGTCGGTGCCCCACATGCCCGTGGATGTACAAGCGCTGGATGCCGAGTTCTTCGCCTTCAGCGGCCACAAAGTGTACGGCCCCACCGGCGTGGGAGTGCTCTACGGCAAGGAAGAATGGTTAGAGAAATTGCCCCCCTATCAAGGAGGCGGAGAGATGATACAGACCGTCAGTTTCGAGAAGACCACCTTCAACGAACTGCCCTACAAGTTTGAAGCGGGAACGCCCGACTACATCGGCACCACCGCCCTGGCGAAGGCCATCGACTATGTCACCGCCCTCGGTATGGATCAGATAGCCGCCTATGAGCACGAGCTGACCCGGTATGCCATGCAGCGGCTGAAAGAGATAGAAGGCATGCGCATCTTCGGCGAAGCCGCCGAGAAGAGCAGCGTCATCTCCTTCCTGGTGGGCGACATCCACCACTTCGACATGGGCACCCTGCTCGACCGCCTCGGCATCGCCGTACGCACCGGTCACCACTGTGCCCAGCCACTCATGCAACGCCTTGGCATCGAAGGTACCGTCCGGGCCTCCTTTGCCCTCTATAACACCAAAGAAGAGATTGATGCCCTCGTGGCAGGCATCGAAAGGGTAAAAAAAATGTTTTGAGCTCTCGCTCAAAACATTTTTTTTTGCTATGATGATTTCTTACTTATCAGCGTGCGGATAATCAATCGTGTAATGCAAGCCGCGGCTCTCCTTACGCTCCATTGCCTGGCGCGTAATCAAGTAACCCACATTAATCATGTTACGCAACTCACAGATAGCGCGTGACGCCTTGCTGCGTTTAAAGAGACTCTCCGTCTCCTCATACAGAATATCCAGACGCACCCACGCACGTTTCAGGCGCAAGTCACTACGCACAATACCCACGTAAGAACCCATAATCTGGTTCACCTCCTTCATACTCTGCGTAATCAAGACCATCTCCTCGTTCGAAGTCGTACCCTCATCGTTCCATTCAGGAATCTCCTCATTAAACTCATAACGGTCGATGACACTCAGCGAATGTTTCGCCGCCGCATCCGCGTACACCACCGCCTCAATCAGCGAGTTCGACGCCAGACGGTTACCTCCGTGCAAGCCCGTGCAAGAGCACTCACCCACCGCATACAGACGGTTGATAGACGACTCACCGTTCAAGTCCACCTTGATACCACCGCAAAGATAGTGCGCCGCCGGAGCCACCGGGATATACTCCTTCGTAATGTCGATACCCAGACTCATACACTTCTCATAGATATTGGGGAAGTGCTTCTTCGTCTCCTCCGGATCCTTATGCGTCACGTCCAGATAGACATGATCATCGCCGCGCGCCTTCAGCTCACTATCAATAGCACGCGCCACAATGTCACGCGGCGCCAGCGAGAGACGCTTGTCATACTTCTGCATAAACTCCTTGCCATCCAGTGTACGGAGCACGCCACCGTAGCCACGCATCGCCTCCGTAATCAAGAAGCAAGGACGATCGCCCGGGTGATAGAGCGCCGTCGGGTGAAACTGGATAAACTCCATATCCTTCACCACACCCTTCGCACGATAGACCATGGCGATACCATCGCCCGTAGCCACCAACGGGTTCGTCGTGTTGCGATACACCGCACCCACGCCACCGGTAGCCATCAGCGTCACCTTCGAGAGGAAAGTCTCCACCTCGCCCGTATCCTCATTCAGCACATACGCACCGTAGCATTTGATGCCCGGCGTGTGGCGCGTCACGATGATGCCCAAGTGATGTTGCGTGATAATCTCCACCGCGAAATGACGGTTGAAGATCGTGATATTGGGATGTGCCTGCACCGCACGAATCAAACTCTCCTGAATCTCCGCACCCGTATTATCCTTATGGTGCAAGATGCGGAACTCCGAGTGACCCCCCTCGCGGTGCAAGTCGAACTCACCGTTCTCATTCTTATCGAAGTTGACACCCCATTTAATCAACTCCTGAATCTGCCCCGGAGCCTCCGTCACCACCTTCTCCACCGCAGCGCGGTCACTGATCCAGTCACCCGCAATCATGGTGTCCTCAATGTGTTTCTCGAAGTTATCCACTTTCAGATTCGTCACAGAAGCCACACCGCCCTGTGCAAAATAGGTATTTGCTTCTTCGAGTTCCGTCTTACAGATGAGGGCAACGCTACCTTTCTGCGCCACCTTCAGAGCGAAACTCATACCGGCTATACCCGAGCCGATTACTAAAAAGTCGTATTTCCTAATCATACATATGATATTATCGTGGTGCAAAACTAATAAAAACCTCTTTTTCAACGCAGTTTTTTGTCAACTTTATTTGTAAATTTCGTAACTTGCACCCAAAATCAAGCATAAAAACGAAAAAATGAAGGAAATGGACCGAATATTTCATGCCAAAGTAAACCTCTACAAGCTGCTCTTCATCGCCCTGCTGACCCTCCTGGCCGTCTGGGCGCTCTGGGAGAAACAGCCCCTCTGGGGCGCCCTGCTGCTCGTCTGGCTGGTGGCCGTCATCGAGCAAGTGATACACACCACCTACACCGTCACCACCGACGGGCGTTTGGTCATCAGTCGCGGACGCTTCAGCAAAGAGAAGCAGCTCCCCCTCAGTCGCCTCCGCCGCGTAGAGAAAATTCGTCCCCTCCGCCTCGGCAGCCACGCCCTCCTCACCTACCTGCTCCTGGTCTACACCGACGAGCGCGGCACCCACGAGAAGAGCCTCAGTGTGCAACCCGTGAAAGAAGATGAATTTCTGGAACTGCTGGAAAAGAAAGCCACTAAAAAAGATACGAACCCCTAACAACACCCAAACATGAAACAGAACGCCCGCTGGGTCAGCACCCTGCTGACCACCCTCTGCGCCCTCCTCGCCTGGGGACAGACCCCCCTCGCCCCGCGACTCAACACCCTGCTCAACGCCCCCCTGCTCAGCAACTCCGAAGTAGGCATCACCGTGTACGACCTCACCGCCGACAGCAGCCTCTTCGCCTATCAGAGCGAGAAACTCTACCGCCCCGCCTCCGTAGCCAAAGTACTCACCTCCGTCACCGCCCTCAGCGAGCTCGGCACCGACCACCTCTTCACCACCCGCCTCTATCACGACGGCCTCGTGAGCGACTCCGTGCTGCAAGGCAACCTCTACGTACAAGGCGGCTTCGACCCCGAGTTCGACGATGCCGACATGGAACGCCTCGTAGAGAAAGTGTGCCGCCTCGGCCTGCGCCGCATCCAAGGCCACATCGTGGGCGACGTCAGCATGACCGACTCCCTCTACTACGGCGCCGGCTGGTCGTGGGACGACGCCCCCTACGACTTCCAGCCCTGCCTCTCGCCCCTGCTCTACTGTCGCGGCTGCGTGAAAGTGACCGTCACCCCACGCCCCAACGACACCATCCCCGCCGTCAGCGTATGGCCCGCCTCCGGCTACTACCACATCGACAACCAAGCCCGTTGCCGCCGCCCCTCCCTGGGCCCCCTGCGCGTGTCGCGCAACTGGATGCAGCAAGGCAACACCCTCCTCATCACCGGTGACTCCAACGCCCCCGTGACCAAGAGCCTCACCCTCCACCACTCCGCCAACTACTTCCTCCACACCTTCACCGAGCGCCTGCGCCGTCGAGGCATCGAAGTAGCCGGCTACCGTTACGGCACCCTCCCCCCGGAAGGCACCGTCGCCCTCGGCTTCACCTCCCACAGCCTCACCCAAGTGCTGCAGCGCGCCCTGAAGAAGAGCGACAACCTCTCGGCAGAAGCCCTGTTGCGCCACCTCGCCCTCCTCAACGGCAAGAGCCAAGGAGTCAGCGCCGCCGATGGCATCGCCGTCATCGAGCGCCTCATCAGCCGCATCGGCCTCCGTCCGCAAGACTACTCCCTCGTAGACGGCAGTGGCGTCTCCCTATATAATTATGTATCGCCCGAATTGTTATTAAGTTTTCTGAAGTATGCCCACGCCCATCCCGAGATCTACCGCCCCCTGCGAGAGGCCCTCCCCATCGCAGGCATCGACGGCACCCTGGCCCATCGCATGCAAGGCAAAGGAGTGCGTGGAAAAGTACGTGCCAAGACCGGCACCGTCACCGGCGTAAGTTCGCTGGTGGGATATGCCGAAGCCGCCAACGGCCACCTGTTGGCCTTCGTCATCATCAATCAAAACGTGTTGCGCGTCAAGGAAGCCCGCAACTTCCAGGACAGCGTCTGCGCCGAGCTCTGCAAGTAGCCCCGAGCCCCCCGCTAAGGAAACAGCTCCAGCTGTCCGTCGCCCAGCAGATTAAACGACTTGCGGTGATAAGGAGAGACCCCGTGCAGGCGAATCGCCTCGCGGTGTTTCTTCGTAGGATACCCCTTATTCCCCTTCCAGTCATAGTAAGGAAACTCCTCATGCAGCCCGTTCATATAGTCATCCCTGTAAGTCTTCGCCAAGACCGACGCCGCCGCGATAGAGAGATACTTCCCATCCCCCTTCACCACCGTCGTATAAGGAATCTCCTCAAAAGGCTTAAAGCGGTTGCCGTCAATCAGCAGATGCTCCGGACGCACCTTCAGCGCCGCCACCGCCCGGTGCATCGCCAGGATAGAAGCATTCAGGATATTGATCTTGTCAATCTCCTCCGCCGTCACTACCCCCACCGCCCAAGCCAGAGCGTCGCGTTCAATCTCCTCACGCAAAGCATAGCGCTGCTTCTCCGTCAGCTGCTTCGAGTCGTTCAGTCGTTCATTCCGATAATCCTTCGGCAGCACCACCGCCGCCGCATAGACCGAGCCCGCCAGACAGCCACGTCCCGCCTCGTCACAGCCGGCCTCTATCAACTCCTCATGTAAAAAAGGTAAAAGCATATTCCCATCCATTAAGATTCAACCCCCCGTTCAGCGTCGCGCAACACCAGCAGACTCTCCGGCCCCATATTAAAGAGCAGATCCACGATACTCAAGTTAGGCAAGAAGCCATGCTTCGCCTCAAACACCTGATAGTAAGGCACCGCCACGAACCCCTCGTCCGTACGCCAGTCCACCTTCGGATGAATCCGCTCCCGCCAGTCCTCCTCGTCCGCCGAGAAATCCAGCTTATACTCACTTGTACGCGCCACCACCGGCTGCATATCTATCAAGCCACAGATCAACTCCTGCAGCGCCTCATTAAAATCCACCAGAAACTCAAACTTCCGCTCATAGAACGGGCGGAAATCATCCTGATAATAATCAAAGAAAGGCGAGTTCCGGTAAGCCGACTCCAGCGCATTCCAGTGCAGCCTTCGCCAGTGCCCATGGTCAGAGATCCTCACCTCCCTCATCTCACACTTCGGCGCATCAAACTTCTCCGTCGGGATAGAGAGCGCCAGCGGCCCGTCCGCCGCCGCAATCACACAACGGTTGCGATACGTCTGCTTCATATAATGATCATACTGCTCCACAAACGCCCTCCGGCAGTGCAACAGCTTCGCATAATACTCCACCGGCGCCAGATAAGCCGAGCACAAATAGACATCCTTCATAACCAAGATACTTATTGAATCCTCCGGAAGAAACGCTTCCAGCGCCAACCGCCCCACCAAGGGCGTTCCGGATCCTTAGAAAACCACAGCCACGCAGCGCGGCCAATCAGATGATCCTCCGGCACAAAGCCAAAGAGACGCGAGTCACACAGACTCATCGAGTTGTCCGAGGCCACCCAGAAATAATCCTTCGAGAAAGCAAACGACGACACCCGTCGCCCGTCCACCCACAGCGAGTCGCCGCGCACCACCGCGTGACGTCCCTCATGCTGATTAATCGTGTTACAGAGCAGCTTCACGTTCCAGTCGTCCACCTGCACCGCCTTTCCGCGTGCAGGCACCACCAGCGCATGCAGCCCCTCCGCCTCCTCGCCCTGCAGCGCCCTGAAAGGCACCCGGTTCTGCAGCGCCTGCCTCAGCAGATAGAGCTCATACGCACTAAAGCTACGCATATAGCACCCCTCGTCATAGCCCACCGGACCCCGGTCGGTCAGTTCAAAGCGCGCCATAGCCCGCGTCAGCTCCCCCTCCCACTCCATCGGGTAAGCATAGAGCAACTTCCGGTTCGGACTCAGCGAGCGGTCGCCCACCACCATCCGTTCCCCGTTCATCCGCAGCGTATCCCCCGGCAGCGCGATACAACGCCCCACGAAGACCTCCCGCTGCTCCAGCGGTTGCCCCGCCCATTGCGGAGCCGGATTATTAAAGAGCACCACCTCCCCCTTGCCCACCGAGCCACCGCCCCAGCGGTGCACCCCCAGCCACGAAGCGAAAGGCAGTCGGAACCCATAGCTCCAGCGGTTCACCAGCACCCGGTCGCCGCGCAGCAACGTATTCTCCATCCCCTCCGAAGGGATAGAGAACGGCGTCAGGAAGAGCCACCTCATCAGCAGCACCCCCACCACCACACAGAGACAAGTTTTCAGCAGTGAACGCATGAGCCCGGTCTTAATCATTCCACTTTATACTTATTATTTAATATTGTCCACCCATTTAAAGAAGCGGTTCCAGCGAATCTTCCCGTTGAGCCAGCCCCGGTCCTTATCGAGCGAGAGCCACACCACAATCGGTTTCCCCACGATATGATCCTCCGGCACAAAGCCCCAGTAGCGCGAGTCGGCAGAGTTATGCCGGTTGTCGCCCATCATCCAGTAATAATCCATCCGGAACGTATAGCGGTCGGTCTCCACCCCATTGATAAAGATCTTTCCGTTCTTCACCTCCAGTTGGTTCCCCTCATACACCGCAATCGGGCGGCGATAGAAAGGCAGATTCTCCGTTGTCAGCGTCAGCGTCTCCCCCTTCTTCGGAATCCACAGCGGACCATAGTCATCGCGCGTCCAGCCCGTGTAGACCTCCAGCGGATAGAGCGCATCCGGCTCCGACGGCTCCTGCGTGATGCTCACCACCAAGTCACCCTTCGCCTCCAGCGCCGCCTTTGCCCGTTGCGTCAGCGGCAAGTAGTAGAGCGTCCCCTCCGCGTTATGCGTCGACGCATCCTCCAGGCTGATACCCAGTTCGTGGCAAAGCTCCTCGCTCAGCGGCTGCGTCGTCCTCAGCGTGTACATATACTGCACCTCGTCCGGCTCCTTGTTGGCCACCCCGTCCAGATAGACAATGCGGTTCTTAATCTGCAACGTCTGTCCCGGCATACCCACACAGCGCTTCACATAATTCTCGCGTCGATCCACCGGCCGTGCCAGAATCTCGCCGAACTCCTCCGGATGCTCCTCGATGTACTTCCGTCCCTCCTGCTGATAGATGGCCAGCACCATGCGTTGCTGCTCCTCCGGCAGCTCCTCCAGGCGCGGCGCGTTGGCACAGATCTGCTGCCCCAGCTGATAGCAAAGCCCGTAGAAGTCCGCCGCCTGATAAGCCGCGTTAGCCACCACCGTATCGCCGGCAGGATAGTTGAACACCACGATATCATTCAGCTGCACCGAGCCCAAGCCCTTCACCCGTCGGTAAGCCCACTGCGGCCACTCCAGGTACGACTTGCAGTTCACTATCGGCAGCGTATGTTGTGTCAGCGGCATAGCGAGCGGTGTCTGCGGAATGCGCGGACCATAGCTCAGCTTGCTCACCAGCAGATAATCGCCCGTCAGCAACGACTTCTCCAGCGAAGCCGAAGGAATCACATAATTCTGAAAAGCAAAGATATTCACGAAAGCCACCGCCACCAGTGCGAAGACAATGGCATCCACCCAGCTCATCACCGTGCGCAGCGTAGGGTTCTTCAGCTTCTTCCACCAGGTCCACGGAATCACCTTTGTGAGGTAGGCATCCAGAATGAAAGGCACCACCAGCAAGCCCCAGAGGCTCCCCACCCAGAGCAGGAAGAGCAGATAGAGCAGTGTCACCACCGCACAGCGAACCATCGCCGACTTCTTAAAATTCTTATTCATAACGAATCCCGTTAAAACTGAAACAGATCACTCATTCCCAGGAAACCCGTATGGTTCACCGTGTACTCCGCTGCCAGCACCGCGCCCAGCGCAAAGCCCTTGCGGTTCTTTGCATCATGCGTAATGGTGATGCTGTCCGCCTCCGACTCATAGCGGATGGAGTGAATGCCCGGCACCTCCCCCTCACGCACCGAGTGGATGCAGAACTCATTGGGCGCACACTTCGCACTGCCGCTCACCGTACCGTCGGCAGCCGTCTGCACCCCCTTCACCCATTTCGATTTGCGCGAGAGCTCCTCCAGGATTCCCTCCGCCAGGGTGATGGCCGTACCGCTCGGCGCATCCATCTTATGCACATGGTGCGTCTCCGTCATCTCCACCTCATAATCCGGGAACTGATTCATGATGCGCGCCAGGTGGCGGTTCACCGCCGAGAAGATAGCCACGCCGAGGCTAAAGTTGCTCGACCAGAAGAGCGTCTTTCCCCCCTCCGTGCAGAGCTGTTTCACCTCCTCGCCGTGCTCACTCATCCATCCCGTGCTGCCCGACACCAGTTTCACGCCCGCCGCGAACGTCTTCATATAGTTCTGATAAGCCACGTGCGGGTTGGTAAACTCAATGGCCACATCTGCGCTCTTAAAAGCCTCAGACTCAAACTCCTCCTGGTTATCAATATCAATGATAGAGACTATTTCATGACCTCTGTTCAGGGCAATTCGTTCTATTTCCTTGCCCATTTTTCCATATCCTATTAATGCGATCTTCATACGTAATGCTAATTAATTGTTGCAAAGATAGACTTTCTTCGCGATAATTCTTTATTTTTGCGCCACACAATAACCTCAATTAACATGGAAAAACTCCTCCATTACACTTGGAAGCATCGTCTCTTCCCTCTCTCTGCGCTGAAAACTACGACGGGTGAGGGGATTGAGATTCTAGATACGGGCCTATCCAACCAGGACGAAGGACCCGACTTTTTTAATGCAAAGGTGAAGATGGATGGCGTGGTTTGGAGCGGAAATGTGGAGATTCATCTGCGTTCCAGCGATTGGTACCGCCACGGCCATCACCTGCAACCTGAATACGACAGCGTCATTCTGCACGTTGTGGAGAAAGCCGACGGTCCCGTGCTTACCTCCAAAGGCGAAAGTATTCCGCAGCTGGAATTGCCTATACCTGCGGTCCTGCAAAACAACTATGAGGCACTACTTCACAGCGACCGCTACCCGCCTTGCTACCCCGTGGTGCGCAGCCTGCCCGCCTTGTCGGTCCACAGTTGGATGAATACCCTGCAGACCGAACGACTGGAGCAAAAGACAACCCAGCTCAACGAGCGAGTGAAACGCTGCGACGGCAATTGGGAAGATGCTCTTTTTGTCACCCTGGCACGCAACTTTGGATTTGGAGTGAACAGCGATGCCTTTGAACATTGGGCCTATACCCTTCCGCTGCGTGCCGCCGACAAGCACCGTGATTCCATCTTTCAGATAGAGGCGCTCTTCTTCGGACAAGCCGGATTCTTGGAAGAAGCACCCTCGACCGATGGCAAAAACTATTATGACCGTCTGCAACAGGAATACCGCTACTTGGCGCATAAGTTCTCTTTGCCTCCTGTAGAGGCTCCGCTATGGCGATTCTTACGACTCCGTCCAGGCAACTTTCCGCAGGTGCGCATTGCTCAGTTGGCAGCTCTCTACTTTCAGGCACAAGGACTCCTCTCGCGCTTGCTGGAGGCGGAGACCCTGCCACAAGTGTTCCAGCTGCTGAAGGTCACCCCCTCCGCCTACTGGTCCACCCACTACCGCTTCGGGGAATCCTCGCCCAATCTGCCGAAGAGCCTCAGCACTGACACCCTGCGTCTGCTGGTTATCAACAGTGTGGTGCCTTTCCTCTTTGCTTACGGACGACGGAAGAACCGTGAGGAGTTGGTGCAACGCGCCGAGACTTTTCTGGAGCAACTACCCGCTGAGAAGAACCATATTCTGCGACTTTGGCAGGAGTGTGGACTGGAGGCGAAACATGCGGGTGACTCGCAAGCACTGCTTCAGCTGAAGAAGAATTACTGTGACACCAAACGTTGCCTCTATTGCCGCATCGGCTACCAATACTTGAAAAGGAGTGTGGAACGACCCTAATAAAGACGAAATATGAATGAAGACGAAATATTGGCACTGATGGCCCTCTCCCGAATTCCCGGACTGGGTTGCACCTCTGCCAGAAAACTTTTATCGGTTTGCGGCTCCGCCTTGGAGGTGTTCCGCAGAAAAAAAGAATTGCCTGCTCTGTTAGAGGGCGCTGAACGTGTGATGGAACTGCTCGACTGCCCCGAAGCTTTTCGCTGGGCGGAGCAGGAATGGGCATTTGCCAAGAAGAATAGCATCGACTGTCTGGCTTACGCGGATCCACGTTTTCCCGCACGTTTACGTGAATGTCCCGATGCACCTACGCTGCTCTATTTCCGCGGCGAGACCGACCTGAACGCGATGCGGGTGATTAATATGGTGGGTACACGACATTCCACTGCGTACGGTGAATCGCTCTGCCGAAGTTTTCTACGCGACCTGAAAGCACTCTGTCCCGACGTGTTGGTGGTGAGTGGCTTGGCTTATGGCATCGACATCCATGCCCATCGGGCAGCACTGGAGTTCGGTTTTCCGACGGTGGGTGTGCTGGCACACGGGTTGGATCGTATCTACCCTGCGATGCACCGTCAGACGGCCGTAGAGATGGTACACCACGGCGGACTGCTCACTGAGTTCCCCTCCGGCACCAACCCCGACCGTCCGAACTTCGTGATGCGCAACCGCATCGTGGCGGGTATGGCGGATGCCACCATTGTGGTGGAGTCGGCCGAAAAAGGAGGTTCGCTCATCACCGCTGATATCGCTGAGAGTTACGACCGTGACTGCTTTGCCTTCCCCGGACGCATCACCGACCCGTACTCCATCGGTTGCAACGAACTGATTCGTACCAACCGGGCACAGGTGCTCACTTCCGCCGAACATTTTGTAGAGGCTATGAACTGGGACCTTCCGAGTCGTCCGACCGGTCCGGTACAGAAGGAACTCTTTCCCGAGCTCTCTCCCGCTGAAGAGGAGCTGGTGCGGGCACTGATGGAAACCACCGACGGCCTCACCGCCAACGAGCTCTCCGTCCGCCTGAACCTCTCCCCCACCGCCCTCAACTCGCTCCTCTTCGAGTTGCAGATGAAAGGGATGATCAAGTCGCAGCCGGGGAACCGATACGCCTGGTGCGGATAGCGCTTGGCGCGTTCGGCGTTTTATGCTATCTTTGCAGCCATAACGATTGACTTATATTGCCCATGAATGCCATTTGGATTGTACTCCCTATATTGACCTTGCTGATGTTTCAGCTGGGACTGACTTTGCGCCCTGCCGACTTTCTGCTGTTCCGCCATCGGCCGCGACCGGTGCTGGTGGGGATGGTGGGGCAGCTGGTGGTGCTGCCGCTCGTCGCTTTTGCCCTCGGAGCGCTGTTTCAGTTGCCTGCTTTCTATTTCCTGGGGCTGCTGCTGATTGCTTGCTCGCCGGGGGGAAGCTCCTCGAATGTCTTCTCTATGCTGGCGGGGGGCGATGTGGCGCTCTCGGTCTCTCTGACGGCGGTGAGCAGTGTGCTGACGCTCTTTACCTTGCCGCTCTGGATGATGGCGGGGATGAAGCTGGTGGATGCGGCGGGGGCGGCGGAGGCGCTCCGACAGTTGCCGGTGGGGAACTTGCTGGCGCAGAACTTGCTTTCTATGTTGCTGCCTATCGCGGCGGGCGTGGGGGTGCGACGGGCTTGGCCGCGTGTGGCGGAGCGCTGTGAACGGGTGCTGGGGCGACTGGCTTTTCCGGCGCTGATCTTCCTGGCGGCCATCTTCTTTGTGCGCCACCGGGCGCTGATTGCGGAGTATCTGCCTTCCTTGGGCGGGAGTGTGCTTGCTTTGCTGCTCTGCTCCATGGCGGCGGGCTGGGGCTTGGCGCGTGGCGCACGGCTGGAGCGGCGCGAGGTGAAGACGCTGGTCATTGAGGTGGGTATGCAGAATGCGGCGCAGGCCATTGCGCTGGCGGAGAGCCCTTTTGTCTTTAATGATTCCAGACTGACCATCCCTGCCATTCTCTATGCGCTGCTGATGAACATCGTGCTGCTGATTTATGTGGCGGTGGTGAAACGCAGATAAGCGTACAAATGGAACAAAAAAAACCGTGGAAGCATTTCAAAAAAATCTTTTTATGCTATTGAGTTCGTCAACAATCCCATTAGCGATGAAGCCTACGAGTTGCTCGGCGAACCCGGCGAGGGCAAAATCTTTGCCGATTTCAAGGACAAGATGCTCCAAGCTCCGCTGAGGAAGTGGCTGAAGACTGCCGGAATCACCAAACATATCAGTTTCCACTGTGGCCGGCATACGTTCAAAGAGCTAAATTTACTTCTTTTTACTCGTTGGTTTACAAATACTTACAGATTTAATGATTTGTGTGGCTAACAAATGAGTAACATAACACACCATAAATAACAGAAAATATCGAGAGGTATTTGATAACAACTGCACATTCGTCCATTTTCATTCCACGCCAGTTTTTATAATTATTTTTAGGCTGCCATGGAACAATTCGACAGCGTCTGGAGAGGACAACACTGCTCAAAGTGTGGCAGAAAACAATTCTGTGCCGAGCCAATTAAATAGATTTGGTTAACAACTTTCAGCTTGTGAACATCAATAAGACAGCACAAATTGTTATCAAATACGGTATGAAAATTTGCATTTATATGATGGTGATAACTTTA
>CAYSOW010000024.1:0-22942 GCA_964432715.1 uncultured Bacteroides sp. | reverse complement strand
CGTGTAACCATTGAAAGAAATCTGATTACGAATATAGAAAGTGTGACTTTTAAAATTTAATCGAATGATTCAAAATGCGCTGTTCCATCAATGCCTTGCGGCTATACCAGAGGATCACAAGGCTGAATTTGAATTATCCTTTAGCATTGCTGAACGTATCAGCGAAATACTAAAGGATAAAGGTCTTACGCAAAAAGAATTTGCGTCTTTATTGGGTAAACGTGAGTCTGAGGTCTCAAAGTGGTTGACCGGATGCCACAATTTTACTATTCAGACCATTGCACGGATAGAGCATGTTCTAGGACATAAAGTGATTAAAACGACGAACGACAAAGAGGAATGAAAAAATAGCCTTTTAATGATATTTTTTCGTATTTCTTTACATGATTATCAAATTAATTTTCGTATATATACGCGCCTGTGTGTGGGAAAACTTTCTAGAGGAGCGGGAAATGGGGAACTTTCGGGAACTTTTAGATATCATAACAATAATGCATTCGTTTTTCACATTCATTCACATGGCCGTCGAAATAATTTTCGTATATACACGCGCTTGTGTGTGCGAGGCTCCCTAGAACACCCAAAATGGGGAAATTCTCCCCAAAACCAACATGGGCCATCTACATCTTCCAGAGAAAGCACGCGCATTTATTCCCCTTTTTGCTTGCAGATACCATCGGAATGCGCTAGATTTGCGGAGAGTAACGTGTGAAACACCCTTGAATCAAGAAAGTAAATACAAATAAATATAGGAAGAAATGAAGAAACTACTGCTTACCGCCTTCGTGGCAACTGTCGGCTGGATGGGCGCTGCTCCTGTCAACGCACAAACACTGCCCGACTCCAAAAACACCTTGGAGACTGTGATGAAAGTGAACGACCACTTTATGAAGGAGTGGCCGGACCCGGGACAACCGACTTACGTGGGACGGATGCGCTCAAGCAGCCTCTGGACACGAGCTGTCTATTACGAGGGACTGATGGCACTCTATGAGATCTATCCCGATGCGCGATATTTTCAATATGCATACGACTGGGGCGAGTTTCATAAATGGACACCCCGCAACGGTAGCACTAACCGCAACGCAGACAACTACTGCTGCAGCCAGACTTTCATCGACATGTATCGCATCACGCACGAATGGCGCATGATTCAGCATGCAAAGGTGCAGATGGATATGCTGGTGAACACGCCGCAGGTGAACGACTGGTGGTGGATTGACGCCATCCAGATGGGCATGCCGGTCTTTGCCAAACTGGGTAAGGAAACGGGCGACAGCAAGTACTTCAATAAGATGTGGGAGATGTATGCCTACACACGCAATCAGCATGGCGATAAGGGCATGTTTAACGCCAAAGAGGGATTGTGGTGGAGAGACCAGAACTTCGACCCTCCCTACAAGGAGCCGAACGGAAAGGACTGCTTCTGGAGCCGCGGCAACGGTTGGGTCTATGCGGCACTGGTGAGGGTGATGAACGAGATTCCCGCCAATGAGCCGCACCGCGCCGACTATCTCAGCGATTTCCTGGCGATGAGCAAGGCACTGAAGGCTTGTCAGCGTAGCGATGGTTTCTGGAATGTCAGTCTCCACGACGAGAATCACTTCGGCGGAAAGGAGACTTCGGGCACTTCGCTCTTTGTCTACGGCATGGCTTGGGGCATCCGCAACGGATTGCTCGACCGCAAGGAGTACTTGCCGGTGGTATTGAAGGCCTGGAATGCGCTCGTCACGGAGGCCGTGCATGAGGACGGTCGTCTGGGCTACGTGCAGGGCACGGGTAAGGAGCCCAAAGATGGACAGCCGGTAACCTTCGATCATATGCCGGATTTCGACGACTATGGCGTGGGCTGCTTCCTGCTGGCAGGAACGGAAGTCTACAAGCTGAAGTAATAACACCCCATCCAACAAAAGCAATATCAGAAACGAGTAAAAGCAATATCGGGCGACACTCCGGAAGAGGTCGCCCGATACTACTTCTCAAATAATCATAAAAAAAGAGCTGTAAAACTACAGCTCCTGAGTTGCGGAGGCTCGACTCGAACGAACGACCTTTGGGTTATGAGCCCAACGAGCTACCAACTGCTCCACTCCGCGATGTTATAACCATGCGCCTCATTTCTGAATTGCGATGCAAAGGTACGACATTTTTGCGTAGCCTCCAAACTTTTGAGAGAATATTTTTCGAGCAAAAAGTTATTTTATCACCTAACAAACTGAATTTCTAAGTATTAAAAGAATCACTTTAACATTCCTTTATTTATTAAATAGCATTTTGTTTGGGAGATAAAAAGAAATATGCTACTTTCGCACAGTCATTGTACAATATGTGCAAAAAGAAGAAATATGGCAATAGCAAAGACAAGAAACATCCTGGTAGACGTGGCGCGACAGTTGTTTGCGAAAAATGGCGTGGAGGACACGACCATGAACGACATCGCTGTGGCTTCCCAAAAAGGAAGACGGACCCTCTACACCTATTTTAAAAGTAAAGAGGAAATCTACTGGGCCGTAGTGGAGTCCGAGCTGGAGATGCTTTCTGAAGAGATGAAGAAGGTGGCCGAGAAGAAGATCTCGCCCGATGAGAAGATTATCGAACTGATCTATGCCCGCCTGGAGACAATTAAGCGGGTGGTCTACCGCAACGGTACGCTGAAGGCCGACTTTTTTCGCGATATCTGGCAAGTGGAGGCCTGCCGCAAGAATTTCGACCTGAATGAGATTGAGCTCTTCCGCGAGATTCTCACCGAGGGCAAGGAGAAGGGGGTGTTCGTCATAGACGACGTGAACATCACTGCCGAGATTCTGCACTATAGCATCAAAGGCATGGAGATTCCTTTTATCCGCGGACTGATTGGCCGGGGTATCTCCAACGAACAGAGCAAACGCTACGTCATCAAGCTGGTTTCCGGCGCACTGGGCGGACGATTCTCTGAAGGAGGGAAATAGGGATTCTCCGGAGGAACCATAGAGGGGAAGACAGAAACGATTAAAAACGATTATTAATTTATTACTAACAATAGAAATATTATGGGTTTATTAACAGGAAAAACAGCGATCATCACAGGTGCCGCTCGCGGTATCGGTAAAGCCATCGCTTTGAAATTTGCTGCTGAAGGCGCAAACATCGCATTCACCGACCTGGTAATCGATGAGAACGGACAGAATACAGAGAAAGAGATTGCCGCTTTGGGCGTAAAAGTTAAAGGTTATGCCTCAAACGCTGCCAACTTCGAGGAGACTGAGAAGGTGGTAAACCAGATTAAAGAGGACTTCGGTAGCATCGATGTCTTGGTGAACAATGCAGGTATCACCAAAGACGGTTTGATGATGCGTATGAGCGAAGGCCAGTGGGACGCTGTCATCGCTGTCAACTTGAAATCTGCTTTCAACTTCATCCACGCTTGTACTCCGATCATGATGCGCCAGAGAGGCGGTAGCATCATCAACATGGCTTCTGTAGTAGGTGTTCACGGCAACGCAGGCCAGTGCAACTACTCTGCTTCTAAAGCCGGTATGATTGGTTTGGCTAAATCTATCGCTCAGGAGTTGGGCTCACGCGGCATCCGTGCCAACGCCATCGCTCCGGGCTTCATCATCACCGACATGACAGCTCAGCTCTCTGAGGAGATCAAAGCTGAATGGTGCAAGAAAATTCCTTTGCGCCGTGGCGGTACTCCGGAAGATGTTGCTAACATCGCCACTTTCTTGGCTTCTGATATGTCTTCTTACGTATCAGGTCAGGTCATCCAGGTAGACGGTGGTATGAACATGTAATTTAAAAATTAGATGATCATTTAATCAAGAAAGACAACCGGAATCGGTGGAGCTCCGACGAGTTCCACCGGCTCCGGCATACTTTTACAAACACTACAGCCTTATCTTCTACACACGAAGCAAGCTGTAGCGTTTTTATTTTATCCCGACACCATGGAAGTAATCTACGAAGACAATCATATCATTGTGGTCAACAAGGCCCCTTCGGAAATTGTGCAGGGCGACAAGACCGGCGACACGCCGCTCTCGGAGCAGGTGAAGCAGTATCTGAAGGAGAAATACAACAAACCGGGCAACGTGTTTGTGGGCGTCACACACCGACTGGATCGCCCCGTGAGCGGACTGGTGGTCTTTGCGAAGACCAGCAAGGCTTTGGCGCGCCTGAACGAGATGTTTCAGAAGAGCGACGTGCATAAGACCTACTGGGCCATCGTGCGCAACTGTCCGAAGGTGGAAGAGGCGGAACTGACGCACTACCTGGTGCGCAACGAAAAGCAGAACAAGTCGTATGCTTACGAGAAGGAGGTACCCCACTCCAAGAAGGCGGTGCTGCATTACAAACTGATTGCCCGCTCCGACAACTACTTCCTGCTGGAGGTGGACCTCAAGACCGGTCGTCACCACCAGATTCGTTGTCAGTTGGCCAAGATAGGCTGCCCCATCAAGGGCGACCTGAAATATGGGGCGCCACGCTCCAATCCCGACGGCAGCATCTGTCTCCACTCGCGCCACGTCAGCTTTATCCATCCCGTCTCCAAAGAGGAAATCAGTCTGACGGCTCCCGTACCTGCCGGCAACCTCTGGAAGAGCTTTTCTGAGGTGGATTGAGACCATTTCAGCCACGGTATGTTATAGAACAGTTTTCCAAAACAGAAAACTTTTCTTTGAAAAAATGAAGGAAAGTTTTCCAAAAAGTATTATCTTTGCAACATCGCAAGTGGAAGAGCAAACACCTCTTCCGAAAGGGAACGCTGTGAAATTCGGCGACAGTACCCGCTGCTGTAAATTCCGCAAGCTCAAGCAGAAAGCCACTGCAACCCGTTGTGGGAAGGCGCTTGAGAGGGAATGAGCCAGAAGACCGACTTGCGAAATCACCTGGTGATAACCTGATTCGCTTTCGGGAGTTAAAGCAGATAGGACCGACCGCTTACTCTTCTTTCGGAGAGAAGCTTCCCCGTCACTGTTTTCCTTTTTGGAAAACTGCCTATCCCTCTGCGAATCTATGTTATCCCGTTTAAATTTTCGTAATGTTGAACTTTTAAATAGGAATTGCCATGAATTATGCAGAGATTTGCATCATCAAAAGAGACGGAAAACAGGAAGACTTTTCCATCAGCAAAATAAAAAATGCCATCGGTAAGGCTTTTGTGGCAACCGGTGTGGAGCATAACGAGAAGGTCATCGCGGACATCACGATGAACGTCATCAACAGTTTTACTCACCCCACCATCTCTGTGGAGGAGATTCAGGACCAGGTGGAGAAGGAGCTGATGAAGGTGCGTCCGGATGTGGCGAAGAAATATATCATCTACCGTGAGTGGAGAAACACGGAGCGCGACAAGAAGACGCAGCTGAAGCAGAACATGGACGGTATCGTTGCCATCGACAAGAATGATGTCAACCTGAGCAACGCCAACATGTCGAGCCACACGCCTGCCGGACAGATGATGACCTTTGCCTCAGAGGTAACGAAAGACTATACCTATAAATATTTGCTGCCGAAGCGCTTTGCCGAGGCGCATCAGATGGGCGATATCCATATCCACGATTTGGACTATTACCCCACGAAGACCACCACTTGCATCCAGTACGACCTGGACGATCTGTTTGAGCGCGGCTTCCACACAAAGAACGGAAGCATCCGCACACCGCAGTCGATTCAGAGCTACGCCACGTTGGCCACCATCATCTTCCAGACCAACCAGAACGAGCAACACGGCGGTCAGGCCATCCCCGCCTTCGATTTCTTCATGGCGAAAGGTGTACGCAAGTCTTTCTATAAGAACCTGGCTACCCTGCTGGCGTTCTACCTCACTATGGAACAAGATGCCGTAGATGAGAAGGCACTGCGCACCCTGATCAGCGAGCAGCTCAGTTCTATTCAGCCCTGCAACAAGGAGTTGCAGCAGTTGGTGGACGCGCTGGGCAAACAGCAAATCAGTCTCACCGTAGAGACCCTGCAGAAGGTGGTGGAGAAAGCTTACGCACAGACCCGCAAGGATACTCATCAGGCGATGGAGGGATTCATCCACAACCTGAACACCATGCACTCACGCGGTGGTAACCAGGTGGTATTCAGCTCCATCAACTACGGAACAGATACCTCTGCCGAGGGACGAATGGTTATCGAGGAGTTGCTGCAGGCCACCATCGAGGGCTTGGGCAACCGCGGTGAAGTACCTGTCTTCCCCATCCAGATCTTCAAGGTGAAGGAAGGAGTGTCTTACACCGAGGAGGACTATCAGCTGGCGATGAGCGACTTCGACGCTGCGGTGGCGGGTAAGATGAACTTCCGTGCGCCCAACTTCGACTTGCTGGTGAAGGCTTGCCGCACCACTGCCAAAGCGCTCTTCCCCAACTTCATGTTCCTCGACACGCCGTTCAACACCAACGAGAAATGGGACATCAACGACCCGAAACGCTATCGTTACGAGTTGGCTACCATGGGCTGCCGCACCCGTGTCTACGAGAATGTAGCCGGTGAGAAGACCTCTCTGGGTCGAGGCAACCTCTCGTTCACCACCATGAACTTGCCGCGTCTGGCCATCGAAGCCCGCATCAAGGCCGAGAGCTTGGTGGACAACGACAAGAATCAGGCGGCTATTGAGCAGAAAGCCGAAGAGCTCTTCCTGCAGTCGGTGCGCGAAACGGCCGTACTGGTGGCTGATCAGCTCTACGCTCGCTACCAATACCAGCGCACCGCCCTGGCACGTCAGTTCCCCTTCATGATGAGCAACGACGTATGGAAAGGCGGCGCACAACTGAGTCCGAACGAGGAGGTGGGCGACATTCTGCGCCAAGGCACCCTCGGCATCGGCTTCATCGGTGGTCACAACGCCATGGTGGCACTCTACGGAGCAGGCCACGGCCACAACCAGCGTGCATGGGATACGCTCTACGCAGCGGTGCAGACCATGAACGAGGTGGCCAACGAGTACAAGGAGCGCTATCAGCTCAACTACTCGGTGCTGGCAACTCCCGCCGAAGGTCTGTCGGGCCGATTCACACGCATGGACAAACGTAAATATGGCATCATCCCGGGCGTCAACGACCGCGACTACTATATCAACTCTTTCCACGTGGATGTGAAAGAGCCCATCACCATCGTGGAGAAGATCAAGCGCGAGGCTCCTTTCCACGCCATCACCCGCGGCGGCCACATCACCTATGTGGAGCTGGACGGCGAGGCACAGAAGAATGTGAAGGCCATCTTGAAAATTGTGAAGGTGATGAACGACGAAGGTATCGGCTACGGTTCTATCAACCACCCGGTAGATACCTGTCAGGCGTGCGGATACAAGGGTGTCATCTACGACAAGTGCCCCATCTGCCGCAGCGAGAACATCACCCGCATGCGCCGCATCACCGGTTACCTCACGGGCGACTTGAGTTCATGGAACTCTGCCAAGAGAGCCGAGGAGCATGATCGCGTGAAACACGGATAAGCGCTGAAGGAGATGCTACACCTATTATATACGTACGCAGAGACCATTCTGGACGGCGACGGTATACGCTACTCCATCTACTTGGCGGGATGTGCCCACCACTGTCCGGAGTGTCACAACCCCGAGAGCTGGGACCCGCAAGCGGGCACCCCACTCACCGAGGAGCGCATCAGTGGCATCATTGACGAGATCAATGCCAATCCGCTGTTGGACGGCGTAACCTTCTCGGGCGGCGATCCTTTCTTCCGCCCCGAGGAGTTCGGACCGCTGCTGCGTCGCATCAAGGAAGCCACCGGTCAGAACATCTGGTGTTACACCGGTTACACCTACGAGCAGCTACAGAAGGACCCCGTGCGCAGTCCCCTGCTGAAGTGGATAGACGTCCTGGTGGACGGTCGCTTCGTCAAGGCGCTCTACTCGCCCTTTCTGGAGTTTCGAGGCAGTAGCAACCAGCGCATTCTGCTCCTCCGCGAAGGAGCGGTTGTTAAGGAAATTTTATCTGATATACATTGACATAAGATACGAACAATCTGGAACGTCGACTCACTGTAGGGTAAGCGAACCCACAGGGGTCGACGTTTTTTCCATCTTCCGCATTCATCAACCCTTTTTACACCCCAACAAAGTCAACGCTATTGACATAAATCAAGAAAACGCCCATTCTTCCCATTTTTTGCAAAGGAAACGATACAACCTATGTAAAAACGTTTTACCTTTGCACCCCGAAATGAGAGAGGACTTCGTTACAGAAGTAGAAATAGAGTTTAGGATAACATTGTTTAATAGTAAAAAAGTAAAAAGTATGACAGCACAAGTAGCTATTTTGTTAGGAATCATCGCAGTGCTCGCAGTAGCAAGCGTAGTAGCAGTAGTAGACGTAAACCTGAAGAACTAACAAACCAATCTATCCGATTTGCAAATAAGGCGTTCTTGACATACATCAAGAAATCCCGATTTTTATGTTATAAAACATATTTTTTCTTGCATAGTATTTCAAAGCCCCTTATCTTTGCATCGTGAAAATCAAGGAGGGCAACCAACTTGAATAATACAAACAAATAGGATTTAGTTAAAGGTAAAACATTAAAATCATGACAGCTCAAGTATCAATTCTGTTAGCGATTGTAGCAGTTTTCACTGTATTAAGTGTAATCACTGTAGTTAAAACAAACGCACAGAAGTAAAACAGCAAGATGCGTTGCACTAAGCAACGCTTTCAGTTGAAAACCAACGAGAATCCAAGTGGATTCAAGTTCTATCATAACGAGGATAAAATCGAACAAGCTCGATTTACCCTCGCTTTTTTTTGCCCTTTTCTCACCTCTTCCCCAAGAAAATGTTGTACCTTCGCCCCATGTAGATTCACCGTACGAATCAACACGTACAACAATTTAGAACACGTACACCTATTTATATATAGTAAGACCATGAGGAAACCTTATCAAATAGCACTGCTGGGACTGTGGGGACTGGCGTGCACCCTGCAGGCACAGGAGTGGCCCAAAGCACTCCCCGAAGCGCGTCCCGCCGTACGCTGGTGGTGGCTGGGCAGCGCAGTGGACTCTGCCAATCTGACTTACAATCTGGAAACTTATGCGCGCGCCGGACTGGGGGGCGTGGAGATTACGCCCATCTACGGGGTGCAGGGCAATGACGCCCGGGAGCTCTCGTACCTGGGGGCCGACTGGATGCGGATGTTGCGACACACGGAAGCGGAGGGCGAACGCCTGGGCATCGAAGTGGATATGAACAACGGCACGGGATGGCCCTTCGGCGGTCCGTCGGTGACGGTGGAGGATGCCGCCTGCAAAGCGCTCTTCCGTACACTCACCGTGGAGGGCGGTCAAGAAGTGACGCTCGACCTGCGTCCCGAGGAGGTGAAGCAGCGAAAAGTGGCACGCCTCAGTCGGGTGATGGCCTACGAGCCACAGAGCGGTCGCTGCCTGAACCTGACCCCGAAGGGAAATCCGGAGGAGATGAAGTGGCAGGCACCGCAGGGCCATTGGCAAGTGGTCATTCTGCACATCGGACGCACACTGCAGAAGGTGAAACGTGCCGCACCGGGAGGCGAAGGATATGTCATCGACCACCTGGATCACGGGGCGGTGGAGCGCTACCTGCAAACGTTTGAAAAGGCGTTTAAGCAGTACGGAACGCCCTACCCGCACACGCTCTTCAACGACTCGTACGAAGTGCATTACGCCGACTGGACGCCCGACTTGCTCGAAGCGTTTGCCCGTCGCCGCGGCTACCGTCTGGAAGAGCATTTCCCGGCGTTCCTGAGCGAGGAGCGCAACGAGGAAACCCGCCGCATCGTGAGTGATTACCGCGAGACGATGTCGGAACTGCTGATTGAAAATTTCACCACCCAATGGAGCAGCTGGGCACGTCGGCACGGCAGTCTGACGCGCAACCAGGCGCACGGTTCTCCCTCTAATCTGATTGACACCTATGCCGCCGTGGACATCCCTGAATGCGAAGGTTTCGGACTGTCGCAATTCCATATCGAGGGACTGCGGCAGGACTCGCTGACACGAAAGAACGACTCCGACCTTTCGATGCTGAAGTATGCCTCTTCGGCTGCCCATATCACCGGAAAAAGATTTACTTCGTCAGAGACCTTCACGTGGCTGACGGAGCACTTCCGCACCTCCCTGTCGCAGTGCAAGCCCGACATGGACCTGATGTTTGTATCCGGTGTCAACCACATGTTTTTCCACGGCACCGCCTACTCCCCCCGAGAGGCGAAATGGCCGGGATGGAAATTTTACGCCTCCATTGACATGTCGCCCACGAACACCCTGTGGCGCGACGCTCCGGCGTTCTTCCAATACATCACCCGTTGCCAGTCGTTCCTGCAGTGGGGCGAGCCCGACAACGACTTTCTGGTCTACTTGCCGGTGTACGACATGTGGGAGGAGCAGCCGGGACGACTGCTGATGTTCACCATCCACGAGATGGGCGAACGGGCGCCGAAGTTCATCCGTGCGGTCAATGCCATCACGGAGAGCGGCTACGACATGGACTATATCTCCGACCGCTACCTGCTCTCCACACGCTGCAAGAACGGAACACTGGTGACAGCGGGCGGCACCGGCTACAAGGCGCTGATTGTACCCGCCGTACGGAACATGCCGGTGGAGACGCTACAACACCTGATAAAACTGGCGGAGGCGGGTGCCACCATTCTCTTCACGGAGCACTACCCCACCTCGGTGCCGGGCTACGGCAGACAGGCCAAGCAACAACCTCAACTGGAGGCGTTGCTGAAGAAATTGCCGTCGGAGGAGGTCTTCGCGCAAACCACGGTGACCCCTTATAAACAAGGACGACTGATTACGGGCAACGACTATCGCGCAGTGCTGGAGCGCACGGAAGTGGCTGCCGAGGAGATGAAGTTGCGCTGCGGCCTCTCCTGCATCCGCCGAAAGAACAGCTCCGGCTATCACTACTTTATCTCTTCGTTGCAAGCGAAGGGGGTGGACGACTGGGTGACGCTGGGGGTACCGGCGCAAGCGGCGATGATCTTTGACCCGATGACGGGCGAGAAGGGAGCAGCGGAGATTCGACAAACGGCACAAGGCGCCCAGGTGCATCTGCAACTGGCATCCGGCGAGAGTCTGTTGCTGCAGACCTTTGACGCACCGCTGACAGGGGTGGAGCCTTGGCGCTACCTGCAGGAACAACCGCTGGCACTCAACCTGCGCCACGGCTGGGTGCTGGATTTTCCGGAGAGTACTCCCGCCATCGAGGGAAGTTACCCGATAGACACACCGCGCTCCTGGACCACACTGGAGGTACCGCAGGCGCAGACCAACATGGGCACGGGTCGCTACACGGTGCACTTCACGCTGCCTTCCTGGGAGGCGGACGAGTGGGTGCTCGACTTGGGCGATGTGCGCGAGAGTGCACGGGTCTACGTGAACGGACAACCGGCGGGCACGGCTTGGGCGGTTCCCTTCCGACTGAAGGTGGGCTCCCTGCTCCATGCGGGCGAGAACGAGCTGCAGATAGAGGTGACCAACCTTCCGGCCAACCGCATCGCAGAGATGGACCGCCAAGGGGAGGTATGGCGTATCTTCAAGGAAATCAATGTGGTAAACCTGCAATACAAGAAGAAGCCCTACAACGACTGGCAGCCGCTGCCTTCCGGACTGAATAGCAGCGTGCAGCTCATTCCGATGAAAAGAATCAAATAACCCTCCTATATCAAATAGCCTTCCTATATAGAAGGATTGCGCATACTCCTCCGGGGAAAGTCCTCGGAGGAGTATTTTCTTTACAGCCCTACCCAACGAAAAAATATACGGTTACCTCACACTTCGCAAAAAAATCTTCTGTTACATAAATAAATTAAAAGAAAAAGTTGTTTTTTATCTTTAAATTATCTAGGTTTGCACCAATTTTACAATAAGTAGAAGAGAGAGAGTTAACGTATTTATGTATTAAGCGAGGTTCCATCCTTAGAAAAACCTATCAAAAACTCTATGAATAGTTATCATTCAGGAAGTTTCGACTGGGCCCACAAGCCGTCGATTCGGCTGGTAGCACTCATGACGGTCGCTCTGCAGACCTTCGGCAGCGCTCCGCTCTATGCCCAAGTGAACGAAACGAAATCTGTGCCGACAACCACAGTCAACGTTGCCAAAGTGAAATCTATTACGGGTAGGGTACTGGACTCAACCGGTAGTCCCCTGCCGAGTGTTAACATCACCACCAATGTAAAGGGAGTGGGCACCATCACCGACGAGAACGGTCTCTTTGCCATCCCCGAACCCAGAGGACAGAAGATTACAGAGGTGACTGCCAGCTTCATCGGTATGAAGTCGCAGACCATCGCCTATAAAGGCAAGATGCTCACCTTCCGCCTGGAAGATGATATGAACCAGTTGGGCGAAGTCGTCGTCACCGGTTTGTTCGACCGTAAGGCCTCCAGCTTTACCGGATCGGCTGCCTCTTACACCCAGGAAGAGCTGAAACGAGGCGGTAACCAGAACGTGCTGAAGAGTTTGCAGAACGTTGACCCCTCTTTCATCATCAACAACTACTCTACCAACGGTTCCGACCCGAACAACCTGGACAACATCAGTATCCGTGGTAACGCGTCGTTCACCGGCTTGCAAGGCGATTACTCGGGCAACCCCAACGAACCGCTCTTTATTCTGGATGGTTTCGAGACTACCTCGACCACCGTATTCGACTTGGATATCAACCGTGTGAAATCGGTGACGGTGCTGAAGGATGCCGCTGCCAAAGCCATCTACGGATCTAAGGCTGCCAACGGTGTCATCGTCGTGGAGACTTTCGAGCCGGAAGCAGGACATGTACGCATTACTTACACGGGCGACTTGAACCTGGAGGCGCCGGATTTAAGCTCTTATCATCTTTGTAATGCAGCCGAGAAGTTGCAGGTGGAGAAGAATGCGGGTCGTTACTCCAGCACCAGTCCGAGCTTCAACTACTTGCTGCAAGAGCAGTATAACGAGTTGGCAGCCGCTGTGGCCAGTGGCGTAGATACCGACTGGCTGTCGCAACCGCTGCGCACCGGTGTGGGCCAGAAACATACGGCCTACTTGGAGGGCGGTACGCAGGAGATGCGCTACGGTGCTACCTTGAGCTACAACAATGTGGCCGGTGTCATGAAGGGATCCGACCGTAAGACGGTATCGGGTAACATCAACCTCTCTTACCGCTATAAGAAATTCATTTTCCGTAACGTGTTGACCATCAACTCGAACCATGCAGACAACTCCCCTTACGGAAGTTTCTCTAACTTCGTGAATGCCAACCCTTACTACTCGCCCTATGACGAGAACGGAAACATCAGTAAGATTCTGGGCACCTACACGCCGCCCAGCACGGGTTCCAGTTCCACCATCTACTACAACCCGCTCTACAACGCCACCATCGGTACGAAGAGTTTCACGAAGTACACCAACTATACGGAGAACTTCTACACGGAGTATCGCTTGACCGACGAATGGCGCTTCACGGGTCGTGTGGGCTACAGCTACACCACCAATAAGACGGAGAACTTCAAGCCGGGTGACCATACCGACTTTGCTTCGTGGACCGGCGACGACTACTTCAAACGTGGTTCTTACAGCATCACCGATGGCGAGTCAAAGAGCTTCTCGGCCGATGTCACCGCCAACTACACCAAGCAATGGGCCAAATCCATGTTGATTGTGAACGCTGCCTGGAGTTTGAACGACACGGAGTCGAACAGCCACGGCATGGAGGCTTGGGGATTCACCAACAACCACGTGGACTACATCACCTTTGCGAAACAGTATGCTGAAAACGGTCGCCCGTCGGGTAGCGAGAGTACCACCCGCAGCATCGGTATCACAGGGGCTGCCAACTACGCCTATGATGAGCGTTACCTGGCCGATGTTTCATTGCGTTACAACGGATCATCCATCTTCGGTTCCGACAACCGTTGGGGTACCTTCTGGTCCGTTGGTTTGGGATGGAACGTCCACAAGGAGAAGTTCATGAGCGACGTGAAGTGGGTAGACCTTCTGAAGTTGCGTGCTTCTTACGGTCTGACCGGTAGCCAGAACTTCAACCCCTATCAGGCAAAGGCCACTTACACCTTCTATAATGATTTGACTTACGATAACATCACCGGTGCTTACCTGATGTCTATCGCCAACGATAAGTTGAAATGGCAGCAGACAGGCGACCTGAACCTCGGTGTCGACTTGCAGCTCTTCAAGATCTTCAACCTCCGTGCCGAGTGGTACAACAGCAAGAGTGAAGATGCATTGCTCGCCCTCTCCTTGCCTACCTCTACCGGTTTCACCTCTTATCAGGAGAACCTGGGTAACGTGGAGAACAAGGGTTACGAGTTGACCGCCAGCGTACGCCTCTATCAGAAGAAGGATTCCTACTTCTCGGTAACAGCCAGCCTGGCACACAACACCAACAAGGTGACGAAGATCAACGATGCCCTCTACTCCTTTAATAAAGAGCAGGACGCCAGCGCCACCACCTCACCGATTATCCGCTATTCAGAGGGACAATCCATGACCGCCATCTGGGCCGTAAAATCACTCGGTATCGACCCCGCCAACGGTCGCGAGCTCTTCCTGAAGAAGGACGGTGTGACGACCACTTACGACTATAGCACCGATGACTACATCATCGCCGGTGATACCAATCCGAAATACCACGGCACCTTCGGTTTCAACGGAGAGATCAAAGGTATCGGACTGAGCTCCATCTTCGCTTATCAGCTGGGTGGCGACTATTACAACCAGACGTTGGTAGACCGTGTGGAGAATGTCAACGTAGCCAACAACGTAGACCGCCGCGTGCTGACCGACACCTGGCAGCAGGCAGGCGACGTGGTAAGCTACAAGAAGATTACCTCTACACCGACCACCACCTATGCGACGACCCGTTTCGTACAGCGCAACAACCAGTTGAGCCTGTCGAGCGTATCGCTCTACTACGACTTCAAACATCAGCGTTGGCTGAAAGAGTCGAAGCTGGAGCGCCTGCGCCTCTCGTTCAACATGAGCGACGTGTTCCACGTATCGTCCATCAAAGCAGAACGTGCACTGACATATCCGTATGCCCGCACCTTCTCATTCACCGGAAGTGTAACATTCTAAAAAGTAACAAAGCATGAAAAAATTAAGATATAACCTCAGCTCATTGGTGCTTCTCTCACTGCTTACAGCACCACTCAGTTCGTGCGACAGCTGGCTCTCGGTGCAGCCGAAGGACCAGGTGGAGGACACGGAACTGCTCAGTACGGAGTCGGGCTACAAGGAGGCACTGGCCGGTGTCTACTCTTCGATGGTGAACAGCTCCACCTATAGCAAGGAGTTGCTCTTCGGTACCATCGGTGTGTTGGGTCAGGAGTGGGACAATGTGCCCTCTTCATACAAGGACTTGGTGACGTACGACTATGACGCCGCTACACCGACTTCACTCATCGCCGGCATCTGGAGCACCAGCTATAACTCCATCGCCAACGTAAACAACTTACTGAAATACATTGACGACGATGCAAACCTCTTCTCGCGCAACAACTACGCCATCATCAAGGGCGAGGCACTGGCACTGCGTGCCTTCCTCCACTTCGACCTGGTGCGTTGCTTCGGCGTAAGTTATGAGGTGAACCCCAACATGCCGTCCATTCCCTACCCCACGGAATTCACATACCGCGTCTATCCGCAGCTGACCGTGAAACAGGTGGTGGAGGAGCACATCCTGCCCGACTTGCTGGCAGCGGAGGAGCTGTTGAAGGTAGACCCGATTCTGACGGGCGAGACCATCACGGAACTGACCGACAACGGTTATCTGCTGAACCGCCAGATGCACCTGAACTACTACGCAGTGAAGGCGCTCGAGGCACGTGTTTATATGTATGCACAGAAGTACCAGGAAGCGCTGGCTGCTGCCAATGTAGTGCTCAACTCCGATCAGTTTGAGTGGGCCACCGAGGAGAATCTGCGTAAGGGTTACGACAACTCCCTGGCTACCGAGCAGGTGTTCGGATTGAACAACGTAAACCTGAGCACGCTGGGTGACACCTACTTTAATGAGGATTACAACTCATACAGTTTCTCGCTCACCGAGCAGACCCAACTGAACTATTACGACAATCAGACAGCCGACCTGCGCTACCTTTACCTCTTTAAATCGGGAGAAACGGGTACCTACATCGACAACCGCTATCTGACCAAGTTCGTACAATCAGGCTCCAGCGACAGCTACTATCAGAACAAGATGCCGTTGATTCGTTTCAGCGAGCTGTTGCTCATCAAGTCGGAAGTGAACTACCGTCTGAGCGGCACCGGTCTGGACGAGCTGAACGAGCTGCGCGCCGCACGTAACGTGGCACAGCTGGAGACATTGCCCGACGACTACTACGACGAGCTGATTCGTGAGTATCGCCGTGAGTTCCTGGGCGAGGGCCAGTTCTTCTTCCTCTTGAAACGTTTGAATCGCGCCACCATCCCCAACAGTGATGTCGACCCGATTACGCAGAAAGTGTACACCTTCCCGTTGCCTATCTCGGAGACCGAAGTGGCTCAGCGCGAGGATAATCGTTAAACCCTAAAGCTGTAGATTTATGAAGAAATTAATATATACCTTATCCACCCTCTTGGCAGCGCTCACCCTGGGCAGCTGCAGCTCGGAGGGCATCGACCGCTTCGACACGGACTACAAGGCGCTGAACATCTGGTTTGGCTCCGCTTCCGTGGTGAGCGAACAGACCACCTATAACTACTCTTACACCAGTGGTGAGAAAGGGGTGACCTTCTATGCACGTATCACCGGCACGCCGACCGATTACGACCGTACCTTCACCCTGGAGGCATACGACGGCGACATCACTGAGGCAGGCAGCAGTTACCGCGTAGAAGACTATGTGATTCCGGCAGGCGAGACCACCGGCACCTTCACGCTCTACTTCGATTCATCCAAGTTGCCGAGCGAAAGCTCCTTTGCTGAGGAGGGCGAGCTCTACTTCCGCGTGAAAGCAAACGACGAGTTCAGCACCGGTGCCGACGGACTGAACACGCTGCACGTCATTCTGCGTAACTACCTGAGCAAGCCGGACGATTGGGACAGCGCCAGCTATCCTTATCGCGCCTACAGCTACTATTTCGGCTCTTACAGCAAGACGAAGTATCGCTTCATCATTGAGGAGACGGGATTGATTGACTTCCGCATCAATCTGACCACCTCTACGCCGTATGATGCCACAGAGAACATCATCTCCATGGCCTATGCAGCCTACCTGAAACAGGTGATGCAGATTGCCTTGGACGAGTATAACAACACGCACGACACTCCGCTCACGGATGAAAACGGCGACTTAGTAACCTTCTAAACTTGAGTAATGATGAAAACGAAACATATCTTTTATGCCGGTCTCTTTGCAGCCTGCACAGCCGGTACGCTGGCAAGCTGCTATGACGATGAGGGCAACTATGATTATAAGGAGTTGGATGAGGTGACCATCTCTACCGAGGGCACCGACATCCAGGAGGCGTACGTGCTGGATCGTTACGACACGCTGAGCATCGCACCGGACGTCTACTATAACGGTAAGAAAGTGAGCAGCGACAGTGACGCACCGCTCGACTATCTGTGGACCATGTACAGCATTGCCAGTGGTACCGGTGTGGACTACACCATAGACACCTTGGCCACCACCCGCGCATTGGATGCAGAGATTTCACGTGTGGCAGGTTCTTACTACGTGCAGCTGACGGTGACCAACCGCGAGGACGGCATCGAAAGCTACTTCCGCACCACCCTCTCTGTAGAGGAATCTATCACCGCAGGTTGGATGATGCTTTATGAGCGTGCCGACCAGCCGGGCAAATCGGATGTAGGCTTGGTGGTCAACCCGTTGGTGAAGAAATACATCACCAAGAACCGTGAGTTCTGGAACCTCTACAGTGCTTCCAACGGAGCGCCTTTGGAGGGTACACCGGTTCGTCTGATTCACGAGACCATCCCCTTGACTTCCGGTGGTACACCACGCATCGCCACCACAGAGAATCTGGTCAGCGTGAACAATGGCGACTTTGTAAAGATTCAGGAATGGTCGGACTTCTTCTATAACGCGCCCGCCAAAGGAAACATCTCCTACTTCGGATGCAACAAGACCACCGGTATGTCTGAGACGCTGATTGTGGACAACACACTCTACACTTTGTTGGGCAACAGCGCCACCGGTGTGGGTTACTTCGGTGTACCCAAGCAGGACGGTGGACTGAATGTGGGTGAGTTGGCACCTTGGTGCTCCAACATGCCGCGTAATATGGAGGCAGTGGTTTACGATCAGACCAACGGTAGATTCCTCTTCATTCCGACCAGTGGTACCACCTTCAAACAATTCGGCAACCAATCGGAGGCAGCGAAGTTTGATGTAAACAATACCGACGGCATGAAGTTGCTCTACGGCGACTGGGGTGCCAGCTTCCGCGACTACCTGCTCTTCAGCAAAGGCAACAGTCGCTACCTGGGTGTAGCCAACTTCTACACAGCCACCGCAGCATTGGCCAATGTCGGTGTAGGCTTCTATGACGTAAGCGACTCTCCCGAGATTCAGAATGCCACCGCCTTTGCAGCCAGCTACGTAGGACAGTATGTTTACTATGGTGCCGGCAATAAAGTGTACGACCTGGCCTACAGTTCAGGCAGTGCAGCTACAGCCATCTGGACCGCTCCATCGGCTGACGAGACTGTAACCGCCATCGCCACGCAGAAGTATTACTTCTCCACCCTGCTGCTCTACGGCATGGTGCCCAACTCGGGTAAGGTGCTCCACATCGCTACCTGGAACGAGAAGACCCAGGAGGGTAAGCTCTACGAGTACACCATCAACTCTGCCAGCGGTACGATTGATGCCAGTGGCGAGAGCTATGAGTACACCGTACCGGGCAAGGTGAAAGACATGGGTTGGAAGATTATCATGGAGATGTAATCACAACATCCCTTGCTATGCATCCAGCATGTAATCGCTAAAAAAAGAAAAAGTGAAATAATAAACGAGGTCGGGAAATGAGTTCTTTCAGAATTTCGCGTATCTTTACCGCGGAGAAAGAGAAAGGACCTGTTTCCCGACCTTTTCTTAAACTATATTGAACCACTAATTAACTAAGAAAAAAGATGAAATTACGCAAAGCACTCTGCACTGCCTTCTTCCTACTGATGGCTGTGACGATGTCTGCTCAAGGCATCAACTTTATGCCGGAAGGTTCCACCTTCAAAGAGGCAGTGATCAAGGCAAAAAAAGAGAACAAACTGATATTTCTGGACTGCTACACCAGTTGGTGCGGCCCCTGTCGTATGATGGCCACCAAGGTCTTCACGCAGCAGGAGGTGGGCGACTTTATGAACCCGTCGTACGTCTGCATCAAGATTGATATGGAGAAAGGCGAAGGTCCGGAGCTCAACAAGAAATTAGAGGTCAGTGCATTCCCCACCTTCATCATCTTCAACGCCAATGGCGGTGAGGTCGGTCGCTTCGTAGGCGGCAGTCAGGCCGAAGAGTTCATCCAACGCGTAAAAGACCACAGTGTGGACAAAGGTTCGCAGGAGATGGATCAACGCTTTGAGAACGGTGAGCGCAGCGAAGCATTCCTCTACGAGTACCTCAACACACTGAGCAACGCCTACAAGCGCAAACAGTGCAGCAAGGTGGCAGAGATTCTGTTGGAAGGCAAAGCAGAGACCTTCGCAGCCGACTCCACCCTGTCGACCATCTTCATGAAATACGTCAGCAACCCCTTCTGTCCCGCCTTTATCTACACGGCCAAACATCCCGAAGCACTGGAGAAAGCCATTGGAGACGTGCCCGTACAGATGAAGCTGAACAACGTTTGGAACACCTATCCCCGCACACTGATTACACCGGAGAACGGCACCGTCACCTTGGATGAGGAGAGCCTCAACAACTACCTCGCCCTGATGAAAGAGTGCGGACTGACCAACGGTGAGCACTACCGCCTGACCACCTACATCAGCTATGCCGAGCAGAAGAAGGATTGGCCGCTCTACATGCAGTATGTGCAGGAGTATTGGAACAACCCGACGTTGGATGTAGAAGATTTCACCCTCTGCCGTTGGTGTACCCCCTTGGCCAAGGAATGCAAAGACCAGCCGAGTCGTGATGCCATGGTTGCACTCCTTCGCCAGCGCGTAGATGATTTGAACAGTGGTCGTCGCGAGCCGCAGACCCGCATGGGCAACATGCAACTCTCCGGCAACATGAAGGGCGCCATGGAGCACATCATCAATGATTTGAGCAAGAGCGCAGAGTAGAATAATGAAACGTATAGGATTACTCTCCGACACCCACGCTTGGTGGGACGATCGGTACCTCAAATATT
Organism: uncultured Bacteroides sp.; assembly: GCA_964432715.1. Lineage (GTDB taxonomy): Bacteria > Bacteroidota > Bacteroidia > Bacteroidales > Bacteroidaceae > Phocaeicola_A. The sequence continues at coordinate 2,632 of CAYSOW010000024.1, read as the reverse complement.
TCGAGAACTGCGATGAGATCTGGCACGCCGGAGACATCGGTTCGCTGGAAGTAGCACAGAAGCTCGCCGCCTTCCGTCCGCTGCGTGCCGTCTATGGCAATGTAGACGGTCAGGAGATTCGCGCCCGCTATCCGCAGGTGAACCGCTTCGTGGTGGAGGGAGCAGAGGTGTTGATGAAGCACATCGGTGGCTACCCCGGCAACTACGACGCCTCCATTCGCGGCTCTATCTTTGTGCGACCGCCGAAACTCTTCATCAGCGGTCACTCACACATCTTAAAGGTGAAATACGACAAGACCCTGGGATTGCTGCACATCAATCCCGGGGCAGCCGGTCGTTACGGCTTCCACAAAGTGCGCACCCTGGTACGCTTTGTCATCGACCAAGGGGAATTCAAAGACCTGGAGGTTATTGAGCTTGCCGACGAGTAGCCAGGCGATCCTTCCAGGCAAAGAGCGTGGCGATGATGGTGCCCGAGATAGAGTGCCAAGCACAGCTGATGGCACAGGGCACTACCGCCAACGGACAGGTAGCCAGGAAGAAGTTGGTGGCGAGGTTGGTGGCAAGTCCGGCATTCTGCATACCCACCTCGATAGAGATGGTGCGATTCTTGGCACGACTGAAATGGAAGAGTTTGCCCACCAGATAGCCCAACACATAGCCGAGTCCGTTGTGACAGAATACCACGCCGAAGATCAGCGCAAAGAGTCCCAAGCCACCCAGCAGCAAGTTGTCGTGCACCAATGAGACCACCCCGCCCACGATGCAAGCCAAGCCCAAGACGCTGAACGAAGGCATCACAGCACGCGCTTTCGCAAACTGCTCATTGTGTCCCCAAGTGACGTTACAGAAGAAGCCGAGCCCCACGGGGATAATCGTGACAATCAAGATATTGAGGAACATGCCCCAGGTATCCACTTCCACACGGGCGCCCGCCAGCCACCACACCAGCAAAGGAGTGACCACCGGAGCCAAGAGGGTGGAGACGGTGGTCATACCCACCGAGAAAGCCACATCGCCCTTGCAAAGGTAAGACATCAGGTTACTGGAGACACCGCCCGGGCAGCAACCCACCAAGATGATGCCCACCGCCAGTGCGTTGTCCAAATGGAAGAGATGGCAGAGGCAGAAGGCGATGAGCGGCATCAGTCCGAACTGTGCGCAGGTACCGATGACCATATCGAAAGGTCGTGCAATCAGCACTTTCATATCCTGCGTAGTGAGGGTGAGACCCATCGTCAGCATGATAAATCCCAGGATGAGCGTCTGCGTGTAGCCGGTCACCCAAGTAAAGAGCTCCGGGAAGAAGAAGGTGATGACTGCCACGGCGATAATAAATGCCGAGGTATAGTTAGAGAGCCAGCGGCTCGCTGTGAGAAGACAATGATAAAATGTGTGTGCCATATTCAATAGATTCTGTTTCGGGGAGCGAAATTACACATTCTTCCGAGAGTAATCAAAGGTTTCTGCAAGTTTTTCATCAAGGCAGGGTATTTCATGAATGCGAACATTCCATGGATGCAGGCTTCTTACGGGTACCGGTTTTCCGTGGATGATGGTCTTTCGTGGATAATGGTTTCCCATGGGAATTGATTATTCAAGGATGCTGGTTGGTTCTCCGTCCACCTTATCTGTAATCCACATAGGGTTCTATTCTTTTTAAATCCGCAGCAGTAAATTCATCATAGAACTCCAGACGAGAGAGATCCGTGATACGGCCATACTTCTTGCGGCACTCCACAATCTTCCGCGCCTGATAGAAATCAACGTAAGGATGCTGACGCAGACGCTCCACGCCCCAGGCATTAATCCGGATGGAACGACGCGGTGGCGTCATCACCGCAAACCAGTGATACCAGTCGGGCGAGCTGTTCGGCACCTCCGCCAACTGCTCCACGCTGTAGAATCCGCCCAAGGCTCGTCGACGCGAATCAATGGAGCGAGCCAACCCACTACCAATGCCCGGCACCCGCTTCAGCAAAGTGGTGTCCACACTATTGATATCCAGCAAGGTATCCGTCTTAAATTTTATGGGATATATTGAACGAAGAGAGTCCGCCCGGGCAGCACGCGCCTCCGCCGAGAACTCCTCCCCACCCCGTCGAACGACGCCGGAAGCACCCCCATAGGCACCCGACTGATACGCCGCACCAATCCGTATATAAGGCTTGAGCGCCTCATATTGCCGAGGGCGAAGTGTGTAGATGCGCGAGAAAGAGTCCACCGTCCGAAAGACGCCCCCTTTGGCACGATAATGCAGAATGGAACGCACCACCCGCTCCGGCAGTCCCAAGCGAATCAGCTGCAGAGAGTCCGCCTCATTCGGGTCAAAAGGCTCCAACACCGCATCCGGAGAAAGCCCCGCATCCGGAGAAAGCCCCTCCTCCTTCGAACGATTCGCCCCATGTCCATACGAGGCACCGTAACGCCCTCGTTCCTTCTCCTGCAAAGTGCTGAGGAAAGCCTCCACCTCCGCATCCTCTGCACCGTCCGCCATTCCCGAAGGTTGGTCCTTCGTCGCCCGGTAGTTCAGATAAACACAGACCACAATCAACAGGAAAAGCCCCACCATCAGGATCAAGATGGCACGTCGCTCCGACTTACTATGATAGATTAAAGGATTTCTCTTCAG
>CAYSOW010000023.1:0-23545 GCA_964432715.1 uncultured Bacteroides sp. | reverse complement strand
AACCTGTATAGAACAGGATACGCTCAGAAGTAGTGGTCTTACCGGCATCGATGTGAGCCATGATACCAATATTACGAGTCAAATGTAAATCTTGTTTTGCCATTTAGCCTTTACCTATTAAAAATGAATAACTGATTAAAATCTGAAATGAGCAAATGCACGGTTAGCTTCTGCCATACGGTGCATATCTTCTTTACGTTTGAAAGCACCACCCTGCTCGTTGAATGCATCGATAATCTCAGCAGCCAACTTATCAGACATGGACTTACCACCACGTTTACGAGCGTACAAAATAAGGTTCTTCATGGAAATAGACTCCTTGCGATCCGGACGGATCTCAGTAGGAACCTGGAAGGTAGCACCACCGATACGGCGAGACTTCACCTCCACCTGCGGAGTTACGTTGTCCAACGCTTTTTTCCAGATTTCCAACGGAGTTTTCTCTTCGTTAGGAAGTTTTGCTTTTACAGTTTCCAATGCATTGTAGAAGATCTCATAAGAGGTATTCTTCTTACCATCATACATCAAGTGGTTTACAAACTTAGAAACCTTTTGGTCATTGAAGACCGGATCCGGCAGGATCACACGTTTTTTTGGTTTTGCTTTTCTCATTTTACTTTGAAAATAGTGTTTTTGTTTGGGGCTGCATCTGCGTCTTCAACGTCTCCACCGAGACATTTACTCAACCTTTATAGCTTCCAACAAACCAAAAACGAATTTTTAATTAATTACTTTTTACCTTTTCCTTTAGCGGGAGCTGCTTGTCCCGGTTTCGGACGTTTAGCACCGTATTTAGAACGTCTCTGAGTACGGTTAGCTACACCTGCGGTATCCAAAGTACCACGAACGATGTGATAACGTACACCCGGAAGGTCTTTTACACGACCACCACGTACCAATACAATTGAGTGCTCCTGCAAGTTGTGACCTTCTCCCGGAATGTAAGAGTTCACCTCTTTCTGGTTAGTCAATTTCACACGAGCAACTTTACGCATTGCTGAATTCGGTTTCTTCGGAGTTGTAGTGTAAACTCTGACACAAACGCCACGACGCTGAGGACATGCGTTCAATGCAGGAGATTTACTCTTCTCAACCAAAACCTCTCTTCCTTTTCTTACTAATTGTTGAATAGTAGGCATTTTGTTTGATTTTTAATTATTATATATTTGTTTTACTAATTTCTATACTATAATCCAAAACTATACTTTTTGGGCTGCAAAGTTACCAATAGTATTTGAAATAGCAAGACATTTTCTAATAAAATTTGCCTGACTATCATTTTTTTAATACATTTTTCAGACTATTTCGGGTTTTATCCACTTTTTACCCGCAATATGAAGATATATAAGAGGTTATTTCGGGTTTCATTCCGATTCCCCTTCCACAAAATTTTCCAGGTAGATGTGTTCTCCATCAAAGACGGCATAGGTGAAAAATCGAATCCAATCACCCAATATCATCACCCGACTGGAGCCGGTGAGCATCAGGTCGAGCTCGATGTGTCGGTGGCCGAAGATAAAGTAGTTAATTCCCTCATGCTGACGGAGATATTCTTTGGCAAAACGTACCAGATATTCCTTATCTTCACCCATATAATCGGGCTCTTTTCCGTCTTCGCGTTTCAGTCGGCTATGCTTCGCCCAGGAGAGACCAAGCTCCACACTCCAGCGCGGATGAACGGCCGAAAAGAGTCGCTGCAGGAATTTACTATGAAAGACGGCGCGCAGCAACTTAAACTTCACGTCGGGGTCTCCCAGTCCGTCGCCATGCGCCAGAAAGAATTCCTTACCGAAGATTTCGCAAGTGAGGGGTTGGCGATGCAGGATCACGCCGCACTCCTTCTCCAGGTAGTCGCCACACCACAGGTCGTGGTTGCCCACAAAGTAGTGCACCTCCACCCCGGCATCGGTCAGTTCGGAGAGTTTTCCCAAGAAGCGAGTATAACCCTTGGGCACCACCAACTTAAACTCGTACCAGTAGTCGAACATATCGCCCAACAGGTAGATTGCCGCAGCTTTATCCTTGATTTTATCCAGGAAGTTCACCAAACGACGTTCCTGCGTACGACCGTGAGGAATCGCACGCGAACCCAGATGCGCATCGGATAAGAAATAAATGTTTTTCATTTCTTTTGAGTTTATTTAAGTATCCAAAGTCTTGATTAGAGGAGACCCAGTTCCAGTTTTGCTTCGTCCGACATCATGTCCTTGTCCCACTCGGGCTCAAAGACCAAAGTGACCTGTGCGTTCTTCACGCCCTCAATCGACTCCAGTTTCTGTCGCACATCCTCCATGATAAAGTCGGCTGCGGGACAGTTGGGGGCGGTCAGGGTCATATCCACAGCCACCTCTTCGTCGTCGCTGACCTCAATCTTATAGATCAATCCCAAGTCGTAGATATTCACCGGGATCTCCGGGTCGTACACCGTGCGAAGCATTTCAACTACCTTCTCCTCAATCTCAAACTTCCTTGTTGCCATATCTCTGTTGTCATTTTTTCGTTCGCACAAAAGTAATGAAAACTTTTGAATATATTTCTACCGGAACGATGAATCCTTCGATTTTTCTTTTCCGCGGCTAGAGTCGCCCTTCATCAGCAAAGCTATAATAGCCACCATCGGCCACAATCACATGGTCGACCAGCCGGATATTCATCACCTCGGCACTCTTCTTCAGTCGCTCGGTCAGCTGGATATCTCCCGCGCTCGGCTTCAGGTTACCCGAAGGGTGATTGTGGCAGAGCGCCAGCACCGTTGCCCGTTTCAGCAACGCCTCACGCAACACGCAGCGGATATCCACCGAAGTCTCGGTCAGTCCCCCGCTGCTCACCTTTATTTTATCGATGATTCGCATCGACTGACTAATCAGCAACGCCCAGCACTCCTCCACGGGGAGGTCGCGCATCTGTCCGTGAAAGCAGTCGAAGATATCCTGCGAAGAGCGAATTACCACCCGTTCCGCCGGTCCTTCCTCCTTTCTGCGCCGTCCCAGTTCCGAGGCGGCAATGATGGTGATGGCCTTCGCCTGACCGATACCCTTGTAGGTGCAAAGCGTATCCACATCCATCTTACTCAGTTCACTCAGCTGGTCGTGACAATCTTTCAAAATGTTACGCATCAGTTCCACAGCCGACTGGCCGGGCACTCCGGAACCTATCAGAATGGCCAACAGTTCCGCATTCGAGAGAGCAGCGACACCATGCAAAAGCATCTTCTCGCGGGGACGGTCCTCCACCGCCCACTGATTTATCGCTATACGATCATTACTCATTGGTAGAAGTTTTTATTAAAAGCAGAAAAGGCTTGCCGATGGCGCACACATCGCTGCCACCAAGCTGCCAGGAATCCCGAACCATACCCCAACAACTGCACATAGGAGGCGAGGATGGCGAGCAGCCCCACCTTCGCGCTCTTGGTTTGCACCGTGGCGTCCACCCCAATCAACAGGGCAAAAGCCAGCAGCGGCAACAGGAACCACACCTTCCAGCAGGAGAGACAGAGCAACACCCCTACCCCCACCGTGAAGCAGGCGGGCAAGAGATGCACCAGCTTGAGCGATTCGGGATATTTCTTGTAGAGATGGATGCGCGCAATGCCCGAGTTGTACACCTGTTTGAAGAATTTCTTCAGGTCGGTGCGACGCTTGTGCCACACCCAGGCCTCCGGAATCAAGCTGCTGCGGTAACCGCCTTTGAAGATACGGATACTGAAGTCGATATCCTCGCCGAAACGCATCTCCGAGAAACCGTGCAATGCCTCATACACCGTGCGGCGCACTCCCATATTGAAGCTGCGCGGATAGAACTTGTCCATCTTGCGTTTGCCACCGCGGATGCCTCCCGTCGTGAAGAAGGAGGTCATGGCGTAGTTGATGGCTTTCTGAATCGGTGTAAAGGAGTCGTGCGCCCGGTCGGGACCGCCGAAAGCATCCAGCGGAGTCTGTTGCAACGCATCGTGAATCACCTGCAGATAGTCGCCGGGGAGCACACAGTCGGAGTCGAGAATGAGCAGATAGTCGCCCTTCGCCCGCTCGGCACCGTAGTTGCGCGAGGGACCGGGGCCGGAGTTGCTCTTCGCGAAGTAATGCAGATTCATCCGCTCGGCATACCGTTGCACCACAGCGCGGCAGTCGTTGACGGAGCCATCTTCCACAATGAGCACCTCAAAGTCGGAGAAGCGCTGCTTCGTGAGCGAGTCCAACAGTTCGTCCACCTCGTCCGGACGGTTATATACGGGAATAATGATTGAGAATTCCATAGAAATACATTTGGCGACAAATATAGCAAATCCGCCAAACACCCGAAAGAAAGCGCCTCTTTTTTTGCTTTTCCATAAATTTTTGCACCTTTCTAAGGTTATTGGACCGTTATACGCAGATTATTTACTATATTTGTCAACTATTATCACCTTATTATATAAAATATAAATTCAACACGCTAAAAATACAACGCACATGAAGGTTTTGATAAAGCTTTGGATGGCTTGTTTGATCCTGCTGATAGGAACGGCTTGCCAAGAGAAAAAAACGGATAAAGAGTGGTATTTATTTTCATCGTTCCACGAACCGGCCGACGGGGGTCTGCGCTTTCTGTATAGTGAGGACGGGGTTCACTGGGACTCCATCGCGGGGACTTGGTTGAAGCCGGAACTGGGACAAAAGATTCTGCGCGACCCTTCTATCTTGCGCGATAAGGAGGGGACGTTCCATTTGGTCTGGACCATCGCTTGGCGCGGTGACACGGGCTTCGGCTATGCTTCTTCCAAGGATTTGATTCACTGGAGCGACCAGCAGCGCATCCCGGCCATGGATAGCATTGCGTCGACGGTGAACGTGTGGGCGCCCGAGCTGTTCTATGACGATGAAAATGATCAATACTTGATTATCTATGCCTCTTGTGTGGTGGATGCCCACTTTGAACTGGGAGTGGAGGATGAGCTTAATAACCACCGCCTCTACTGCGTCAAGACGAAGGACTTTCAGACTTTCTCTAAGCCGGAGCTATTTTACGACCCGGGCTTCAGTGTGATTGATGCCATTCTGATTAAACGTGCTCCCGGCGACTATGTGATGGTGCTGAAGGACAATACCCGTCCCAACCGCAACCTGAAGGTGGCTTTTGCCTCTTCGGCCGAGGGCCCCTACTCGCCTGCTTCCGAAGCCTTCACGGAGAACTTCGTGGAGGGACCGACGGCCACCAAGGTGGGCGACGATTACTACATCTACTTTGATGTCTACGAGAAGAAGATTTTCGGTGCGATGAAGACGCAGGACTTCGTCCACTTTACAGATATGACCGACAGCATCCGTGTGCCGGAGGGCCACAAGCACGGTACGATTTGCCGCGCACCGGAGAGTATCATCAAAGCATTGATTGAAAAAGCAAACGAAAATAAATAACGTTCCATGAACTCATACGCGAAATATTTCTTATTACTGGCGCTGGGCAGTGCTTCCGTTGGACTGCTTCCTGCGCAAGAACGAGTTTTTTATAGCGGTAGTCAGCTCTCTAACCCGAATGCACACGACGGGGAACTCTCGCCGGTGGTGGGTGTACACAATATCCAGACGATGAGGGCCAACCGCAGATACGACCTGTACCATAACAATGGCAACGGGTGGACTTACAATCATCAGCCGATGATGGCTTACTGGAAGGGCAAATTCTATATGCACTATCTCTCGGACCCTGTGGATGAGCATGTGCCGCCTTCGTGCACGATGTTGCAAACTTCTGCCGACGGCTACGAATGGAGTGCGCCGGAGGTGTTGTTCCCGGTGTACCGTGTGCCCGACGGGTTCAAGAAGGAGGGTCATCCGGCAGCGAAGGAGTTGGATGCGGTGATGCACCAGCGCGTGGGCTTCTATGTGTCAAAGTCGGGTAAACTGATTGCCATCGGCAACTACGGTGTGGCGTTGGACCCGAAAGACGATCCGAACGACGGCAACGGCATCGGTCGCGTGGTGCGTGAAATCAAGGAGGACGGTTCGTTCGGTCCCATCTACTTCATCTATTACAACCACGACTTCAACGAGAAGAATACCCTTTATCCCTATTATACCAAGGCGAAGGACAAAGCGTTCCGCCAGGCTTGCGAGGAGATTCTCGCCAGTCCGCTCTACCGCATGCAGTGGGTGGAGGAGGCCGACCGCGAGGATCCGTTGATTCCGCTGAACAAGCCTTACAAGGCGTTCTGCTGGTATACGCTGCCCAACGGTCACATTGCCGGCTTGTGGAAACACGCGCTGACCTCGATCAGTGAAGATGGCGGCAACACGTGGGCGGAGCCGGTGAACCGCGCCAAGGGGTTTGTCAACAGTAACGCAAAGATCTGGGGACAGCGATTGAGCGACGGTACTTATGCTACGGTGTACAACCCGTCGGAGTTCCGCTGGCCGCTGGCTATCTCGCTGAGCAAGGACGGTCTGGAGTATACTACGCTGAACCTGGTGCACGGGGAGGTTCCTCCCATGCGCTATGCGGGACAGTTTAAATCGTTTGGTCCGCAGTATGTGCGCGGCATCCAGGAGGGCAATGGCACTCCGAAGGATGGCGACTTGTGGGTGTGCTACAGTGTGGGCAAGGAGGATATGTGGGTGTCACGTATCAAGGTGCCTGTGCAACTGGAGGCTACGGAGCAGGCGAATGAGGACTTTGCGAAGTTCGCTTCCTTGGCCGACTTGACACAATGGAATATCTACTCGCCGGTTTGGGCGCCTGTCAGCCTGGAGGAGAAGGCGGGACAGCGTTGGCTCACCTTGAGCGACAAGGATCCGTTTGATGTGTCGAAGGTGGAGCGCAAGATTCCGCCTACGCGCGAATTGTCGGTGGCATTCGACTTGATGGCGGAGCAGAACAACTTCGGTACGTTGCAGATTGAGTTTGTGGATAAGAAGGGTACGGCTTGTGCCCGCCTCGACTTGACCCCCGAAGGGGAACTTCGTTCGAAGGGAGGTGCCCGCTACGGCAAGGTGATTAATTATGAAGCGGGAAAGAGCTATCACATTCAGGTGGATATCACCTTGGACAACCGTAACTCGGTGGTTTATGTGGATGGTGTAAAGAAGGCTACCCGTATGCTTTTTGCTCCGGTGGATGCCATTGAGCGCATCGTGTTCCGCACGGGCGAGCGTACACACTACCCCGATGTGGATACCTGGGCCGACCAGTACAACGATATGCCGAACGCCAATGACGTGGACAAGCTGGCGGTCTTCCGCATTGCCAACGTGAAGAGTAGTTCGAAGGATATCGACGGCACCTCAGCCGTATTGAAATATAAGGATTTCCGCCACTATGTGGAGGAGTTCAACACCATGGAGGACGAGAACATTGCTCAGGCCATCCCCAACGCACAGGCGTCGGAGTGGATGGAGCAGAACATTCCGCTCTTTGAGTGCCCGCAGAAGAATTTCGAAGAGATGTTCTACTTCCGCTGGTGGTCGCTCCGCAAGCACATCAAGGAGACGCCGGTGGGCTACGGCATGACGGAGTTCCTGGTGCAACGCAACTATGCCGACAAGTACAACTTGATTGCCTGCGCTGTGGGTCATCACATTTATGAGAGTCGCTGGCTGCGCGACCCGAAATACTTGAACGGTATCATCAACACTTGGTACCGCGGCAACGAGGGTAGCCACATGGAGAAGATGAAGAACTTCAGTTCGTGGAATCCCGATGCGGTCTATGCGCGTTACTTGGTGAACCAGGACACGGCCTTTATCCGCAACTACTATCAGGATCTTTGCGCGGAGTATGAGCGCTGGGAGAGCACGCACCGTTTGGAGAACGGTCTCTACTGGCAGGGCGATGTGCAGGACGGTATGGAAGAGAGTATCAGCGGCGGTCGTAAGAAGAAGTTTGCACGACCGACCATCAACAGTTATATGTACGGCAACGCCATGGCTTTGGCCGAGATGGCGGAGCTGCTGGGCAAGGAGGGCGATGTGAAGAACTATCGCGCCAAAGCCGAGGAGATTAAATCGCTCATCGAGAGTCGTCTTTGGAGCGAGAAGCAGAGCTTCTTCGAGACGGTGCGTGGCGATACTTGCGCCAATGTGCGTGAGGCCATCGGTTATCTGCCTTGGTACTTCCACATGACTGCCGACAAGAAGTATGAGGTGGCTTGGAAACAGATTGAGGAGGAGAAGGGCTTTGCCGCTCCTTACGGTCTGACCACTGCGGAGCGCCGCCATCCGGAGTTCCGCACGCGCGGTGTGGGCAAATGTGAGTGGGACGGTGCCATCTGGCCTTTCGCTACGGCGCAGACGTTGACGGCCCTTGCCAACTATCTGAACAGTACGAAGGAGCCGGTCGTGGCCGACAGCACTTACTTCCACCAGATGGAGCGCTACGTGGAGTCGCAGTACCATCGCGGCCGCCCCTACATCGGTGAGTATCTGGATGAGGTGACGGGCTACTGGCTGAAAGGTGATCAGGAGCGCAGTCGTTACTACAACCACTCTACGTTCAACGACCTGATGATTACCGGCCTGGTGGGTCTCCGTCCGCGTGCCGACCGCTCGGTCGAGATTCATCCGTTGATTCCGGCTGATACGTGGGACTGGTTCTGCCTGGATAACCTCGCTTACCACGGTCACAACCTGACCATCGTATGGGACAAGCAAGGCAGTCGTTACCACTTGGGCAAAGGTTTACACCTGCTGGTGGACGGCAAGAAGGTGGGTCACTCCGACACACTGCAGCCGCTGTTTTGTAAGGATGTACTAACTAAATGATCATTGCATAAAATTTCATGATACAAACGCTTAAAAGAACAATCTTCGCAGGTCTTCTCGGTGCTTTTCTCCTTCAGGCGCAAGCCATTGAGGTGAGTAAGACCACCTGCGAATATCGGGTGAGTCCGCTCGACCTGACCACCGCCACGCCGCGCTTCGGCTGGCAGATGAAGGGCGACAACGGTGCCATGCAGTCGGCTTATGCCATCGAGGTTTACACGATGCGTCAGGGCACGAAGCAGTTGGTATGGGAGAGTGGCAAACAGACCGGTCGCCGCAGTCAGTTGGTGCCTTACGCCGGAGAGACGCTGCAACCGGAAGTGGCTTACTATTGGCGCGTGCGCGTTTGGGACGAGCAGGACCACGCTTCGGAATGGAGCAAGGAGGCGTCGTTCCGTCTGGCTCCGCAAGCGGATGCCATGCAGGCGTCTTGGATTGGTGCCGTCACTTACGAGCAGGCGAACTTCCCGCAGGGACGAAAGTTCGACGGGGCGGCGCTGAAGAAGAGTGAGGTGAAAGAGGCTTGGTCGAAAGTCGACTCGCTGGCGTGGCGAAGCATTCTGCTGCGCAAGGAGTTTAAGCCGGCACGTAAGGTGACTGATGCCATCGCCTATGTTTGTGGCTTGGGTCATTACGAGTTCACGCTGAATGGCACGAAGGTGGGCGACGGTGAGTTTACTCCGCTTTGGAGCGACTATGACAAGACGGTCTACTACAACACGTATGACGTCACTTCGCTGGTACGCAAGGAGGGGAATGCCATCGGCATGCTCTTGGGCAACGGTTTCTACAACGTGGTGGGCGGCGGTCGCTACACCAAGTTGCAGGTGGGCTTCGGTCCGGAGACGCTCTTCTTCCGTCTGAAACTGACTTATGACGATGGTTCCTGCGAGGAGGTTTGCTCGGGAGCCGACTGGAAATATACGCTCAGTCCGATTACGTTCCACTCGATGTATGGCGGTGAGGACTATGACGCGCGCCTGGAGCAGAGCGGCTGGGACCGCTACGGGTTCAAGGCGAACGACTGGAAACCGGTGGTGGTACAGCGTCGTCCGAAGGGGGCGCTGAAACCGCAACAGACCACTCCCGTGGTGATTGCCCGCCGATATGGAGTGAAGGAGGCGTACAAGCTGACGGAGGCGGAGGTGGCAAAAGCAACGAAGGCCACGAAGCGCACTGTTGACGGCTCGGCACTTTTGCTGGACATGGGGCAGAACCTGGCGGGTTTCCCGGAGATTACGGTGAAAGGTAAACGCGGTCAGCGCATCACGATGGTGGTGGCTGAGTCGGTGGTCGACAGTTGCCACGCTGCCAACCAACGCCAAACAGGTAGACAACATTACTACACCTATATATTAAAAGGAGATAAGAAGGGGGAAACTTGGCATCCGCGCTTCTCGTACTATGGCTTCCGCTACATTCAGTTGGAGGGTGCCGTGTTGCAGGGAAGTGACAACCCCGACCAGCTGCCGGTGGTGGAGCAGATTCAATCTTGCTTCATTCATAACGCTGCTGCCAAGGTGAGCAGTTTCGAGTGTTCAAACCCCATCTTCACCCAAGCGCACCAGTTGATTTACAACGCCATGCGCAGCAATATGCAATCGGTGCTCACCGACTGTCCGCATCGCGAGAAACTGGGTTGGCTGGAGCAGGACCATCTGAACGGTCCGGGCTTGCTCTACAACTTCGACCTGAGCACTTACCTGCCGAAGATTCTGCAGGACATTGCCGACACGCAACGCTCGGACGGTATGGTGCCGACCATCGCGCCGCAGTACGTCTCTTTCGACGGTCCCTCGCTGGAGGTCTTCAACGACTCGCCCGAATGGGGAAGCACGCTGATTATCGCTCCGTTCATGTATTACGAGACCTACGGGGACGACACGCTGATTCGTACCTATTACCGAAATATGCGCGCTTATGTGGATTACCTCTCTTCCAGAGCCGAGAATCATCTGATTGACTTCGGCTTGGGCGATTGGTACGACTATGGCGACTTCCGCGCGGGATTCTCTCGCAACACGCCCGTCGGACTGGTGGCATCGGCGCATTACTATATGGATTTGTGCTACCTCTCGGAGGCGGCGAAGCTGGTGGGTAACGACTACGACCAACAATATTACGCACAACTGGCGGAGGAGGTGAAGGATGCTTTCAATGCCTTCTATCTGAATGAGGAGACCCACAGCTACGGCAGCGGCAGTCAGTGCAGCAATGCCTTGCCGCTCTTCTTGCAAATGGTGCCCGAGGCACAGCGCGACGCCGTGTTGAAGAGTCTCACCGATGACATTCACCAACATGGCAACCGTCTCACCACGGGGGATGTGGGCAACCGTTACCTCTTCCAGACACTGGCACGCAACGGGCTCAACGAGTTGATGTACACCCTCAACAACCACGAGGAGGCACCGGGCTACGGATTCCAGTTGAAATTCGGCGCTACCACCCTCACCGAGCAGTGGGACCCGCGCCAAGGTTCGTCCTGGAACCACTTCATGATGGGTCAGATTGACGAGTGGTTCTTCCATTCACTCGCCGGCATTCAGCAGCAGGAGGGCACACAAGGCTATCAGCACCTGGTGATTCGTCCCGAGGTGGTGGGCGACTTGCAGCAAGTGGCATCTACCTACCAGACGCTCTACGGCGAGGTGAAGGTGGAGTGGAAACGCACCGGCAACGAGGTGGAGCTGGAGGTGAGCATCCCCACCAACTGCAGCGCAGATATCTACCTGCCCCACCGCGACGAGCCGGAGCGGGTACTCAGCGGAACATACACATTCAAACAAGCATTTTAATATAAACCGATGAAGAAACTAATCTTTGCTATCATGGCGCTGTGTGCTACAACGGCACAAGCGCAAAACAACTTCGAGGACCATTTCACCCGTCCGTTGGGTCAGGTGCTCGATGAACTGGCCGCCCGCTATCAGGTGCGCCTGAAGTACAATGTCGATACGGTGGGAAAGGTGCTGCCTTATGCCGACTTCCGCATCCGTCCCTACTCGTTGGAGGAGAGTCTGACCAACGTGTTGGCACCGTTCGATTTTAAGTTTGTCAAGGAGAACGATAAATTCTATAAGATTAAGGAGTATGAGTATGCCCGCCGCACGGAGGCGGACGGCGTGAAGTTGCTGGACTACCTCACGAAGCTGGCTCCCGACCGCGCTGCCTTCGAGGCTCGTAGTGCTCAGATTAAGAAGGAGGTGCGCGAGCGCTTGAAACTGGATGAGATGATGGCACTGCGTGTAAAGGCGGTTCCTACCTACTCAAAGATTCGTAAGTTCGACGGCTACACGGTGCAGAACTTCAGTCTGGAGACACTTCCGGGTCTTTATGTCTGTGGCACCATCTACGCGCCGAAGAGCAAAGGTACTCACGCCTTGATTATCTGTCCGAACGGTCACTTCGGCGACGGTCGCTACCGCAAGGACCAGCAGCAACGTATGGCTACGCTGGCTCGTATGGGCGCCATCTGCGTAGACTACGACCTTTTCGCTTGGGGTGAATCTGCCTTGCAAGTGGGCGGCGAGAGTCACCACAAGAGCTATGCGCATACCATCCAGGCCATGAACGGCATCGTCATTCTCGACTTTATGATGCAGCGCAAGGATGTCGACAAGACGCGCATCGGTGTGAACGGAGGCTCGGGCGGTGGTACCCAGACTGTACTGCTGACTGTGCTCGACGATCGTTACACTGCGGCTTGTCCGGTGGTTTGCCTCTCGTCTCACTTCGACGGCGGTTGCCCGTGCGAGAGTGGTATGGCCATCACCCGTGCTGCCGGAGGTACCTGCAACGCTGAGTTGGCTGCCCTCTTTGCTCCCCACCCGATGTGTGTGGTTTCTGACGGAAAGGACTGGACAGCTGCGGTGCCTCGTCTGGAGTTCCCCTACTTGCAAGAGCGCTACAACCTCTTCGGTGCGAAGGAGCAGGTGACCAATGTGCATCTGCCGAGCGAAGGACACGACTTCGGTCCCAACAAGCGTCAGGCGGTGTACGACTTTTTCATCAGTGCCTTCGGTCTGGATGCTTCGCAGCTGGATGAGGAGAAGGTGACCATCGAGCCCTATGAGAATCTGTTCAGCTTTGGCAAGAACGGTGAGAACATGCCGAAAAATGCCATTCGCAACGTGGCCGACTTGGAGAAGGTGCTGGGATATACATATAAATAAGGTGTAACTTAAAACAATAGAGTTCTATGAACGGAAAGATTTATATCGTCGGACTGCTGTCGATGGCGCTGCTCTGCCTTCCCGGTCGCGCGGGAGCGGCTGCGAAACAGAGTGCACAACCGCAGACTCCGACATACAAATTGTGGTACGACTGTCCCGCACAGGTGTGGACCGAAGCGCTGCCTTTGGGCAACGGACGGTTGGGTGCCATGGTCTTCGGCAACCCTGCCTGTGAGCAGATGCAGCTGAACGAGGAGACGCTGTGGGCGGGACGACCGAACAATAATGCGAACCCGGAGGCGAAGGAGTGGATTCCCAAGATTCGCCAGCTGGTGTTCGAGGGGAAATACCTGGAGGCGCAGACGCTCTGCACACAGCATGTGAAGGCGGCCACCAACTCGGGTATGCCTTATCAAACCTTCGGCGACCTGCGTCTGAACTTCCCGGGCCACAGTCGCTACGACCATTACTACCGCGAACTGAGTCTCGACTCGGCCCGCGTGCTGGTGCGCTATCAGGTGGACGGGGTGACCTATCAACGGGAGACTTTCACCTCCTTTACCGACCAGGTGGTGATTACCCGTATCACTGCCGACCGTCCGGGCATGATTACCTTCAACGCTGCCCTCACCTCTCCCCATCAGGATGTGGTGATTACTTCCGAGGGCAACGACATCACCCTCTCGGGCGTCTCTTCGCTCCACGAGGGATTGAAGGGTAAAGTGGAATTCCAGGGTCGTGTCACCGCCCGCACCCGGGGAGGCTCCGTCCTCTCACGCGACGGTGTACTGTCGGTGGAAGGTGCCGACGAGGCCATTGTCTATACCTCCATCGCCACCAACTTCAACAACTACCTGGATATCACCGGCGACTTTGAAGGACGTGCCAAGGAGTATCTGGCGAAAGCCCTCCCCCACCCTTACGCAGAGGCGAAGGCGAGTCATACGGCTTTCTATCAGAAACAGATCAATACGGCATCGCTCTATCTGGGCGAGGACCAATATCCGGATGTAACCACCGACTTGCGCGTGGAGCGCTTCAAGGAGACCAACGATGCCTTCTTGGTGGCTACCTACTTCCGCTTCGGTCGTTACCTGCTCATCAGCTGTTCGCAGCCGGGAGGTCAGGCGGCCAACCTGCAAGGTATCTGGAACGATAAATTGTTGCCCTCTTGGGACTGCAAATATACTTGTAACATCAACCTGGAGATGAACTATTGGCCGGCTGAGGTGACCAACCTCTCCAGCCTCAACGAACCGCTTTTCCGTCTGATTCGCGAGGTGAGCGAAACGGGTAAGGAGAGCGCGAAGACCATGTATGGCTCCAACGGTTGGGTGCTCCACCACAACACGGATATCTGGCGTGTCACCGGTGCCGTCGACAATGCTCCTTCGGGCATGTGGGCTTCGGGAGGCGCTTGGGTGTGCCGCCACTTGTGGGAGCACTATCTCTACACCGGTGACAAGGAGTTCTTGAAGGAGGTGTACCCCATCCTGAAAGGGGCGGGTCTCTTCTTTGACGAGACGATGGTGAAAGAGCCTGTTCACGGCTGGTTGGTGGCTTGCCCCAGCAACTCGCCCGAGAACACTCATGCCGGCAGCGACAACAAGGCGACGACGGCTGCGGGATGTACCATGGATAACGAACTGATTTTCGATCTTTGGAACGAGATTATCGCGGCGTCCGAGATACTGGATACCGACCGCGAGTATGCCGAGCACTTGAAGGGTCGTCTGAAGGAGATGGCGCCTATGCAGGTGGGCAGTTGGGGACAGCTGCAGGAGTGGATGTACGACTGGGACAATCCGGAGGATACCCACCGCCACGTATCGCATCTCTATGCCCTCTTCCCCAGCAACCAGATCTCTCCGTTCCGCACTCCGGAACTGTTTGACGCGGCACGCACCTCGTTGATTCACCGCGGCGACCCGTCGACGGGTTGGAGCATGGGTTGGAAGGTGTGTCTCTGGGCACGTCTGCTCGACGGTGACCATGCCTACAAGTTGATTACCGACCAGCTGACGCTGGTGCGCAACGAGAAGAAAAAAGGCGGAACGTACCCCAACCTCTTCGATGCGCATCCGCCTTTCCAGATTGATGGCAACTTCGGTTGCACTGCCGGCATCGCCGAGATGCTGATGCAGAGCTATGACGGCTTTATCTATCTGCTCCCCGCCCTTCCCTCGGTATGGAAGGAAGGTAGCGTGAAGGGACTCAAGGCACGGGGTGGTTTTGAACTGGAGATGAGCTGGAAGGCCGGTAAGATTACGAAACTGGTCATCACCTCACACGCCGGTGGCAACTGTCGTCTGCGTTCACTCAATCCGCTTTCGGGCGCCGGACTGAAGTCGGCCAAGGGTGAGAACAGCAATCCGCTCTTTGCCGTACCTGCCATGGAGAAGCCGCTCGTCAATGAGAAGGCGCAGCTCAACAAGGTGGCGCTGAAGAAGAGCTACCTCTACGACCTGCCCACGAAAGCCGGTGAGAGCTATACCCTGATTGGAAAATAAACAACAAATAATAATACCTTTATAACAAATGAAAAAATTCTATTTACTGACAATCTTCATGCTCTTCCTGACGGGAAGTCTGTTTGCACAAGATCCCGAGGCGAAAGTTTACTTGCCTTGGAAGAATGGAAAGTTGACTGTTTCATCAAACGGTCGTTATCTTCAACACGAGAATGGCACCCCCTTCTTCTGGATGGGTGAAACCGGTTGGTTGCTCCCCGAGAAACTCGACCGCAACGAGGCTGCTTACTATCTGAGCAACTGCCGCAACGCCGGCTTCAACGTGGTTCAGGTGCAGACCATCAACGGAGTGCCCTCCATCAACTTCTACGGACAGTATTCTCACCCCGACGGTTTCAACTTCAAAGAGATTAACAAGAAGGGTGTTTACGGCTATTGGGACCACATGGACTACATCATCAAGACGGCCGAGCAGAACGGTATCTACATCGGTATGGTATGTATCTGGGGTAACTTGGTGAAAGCCGGTCTGATGAGCGTGAAAGATGCCGAGGCTTACGGTAAGTTCCTCGCTGAGCGCTACAAGAACTCGCCCAACATCATCTGGATCATGGGTGGTGACGTACGCGGTGACATCAATCCCGACCAGTGGAACACTCTGGCACGCACCATCAAGGGCATCGACAAGAACCACCTGATGAGCTACCACCCCTTCGGTCGTACCTCTTCCATCTACTGGTTCCACGATGCCGAGTGGCTCGACTTCAACATGTTCCAGAGCGGTCACCGTCGTTACGACCAGACCCGCGGCGATGGCGACAACACCGCAGAAGCAGCGGTGGCTGAGGACAACTGGCGCTATGTAGAGGCCGGTTTGGCCAAGACTCCGGCGAAACCTATCTTGGATGCCGAGCCCAGCTACGAGGAGATTCCGCAAGGTCTGCACGACCCCAGTCAACCTTGGTGGAAAGCACCCGATGTTCGTCGTTACGCCTACTGGGCAGTCTTTGCCGGTGCCTTCGGTCACACCTACGGTCACAACTCCATCATGCAGATGAAGAAAGAGGCCAACAACGCCGCTTACGGAGCTGTGAAGACTTGGGTAGAGGGTATGAAAGACCCGGGCTTCAATCAGATGAAATATCTGAAGAACCTGATGCTTACCTTCCCCTTCTTTGAGCGTGTACCCGACCAGAGCATCATCGCCGGTGAGAACGGCTTCCGTTACGACCGTGCCATCGCTACCCGCGGCAACGACTACCTGTTGGTGTACAACTACACGAACCGTGCCATGGAGATCGACCTGAGCAAAATCAGCGGTGAGAAGAAGAACGTATGGTGGTATGATGTCACTACCGGTGCTTTGCAGTATGCCGGTGAGTTCGACAGCAAGGTCACTACCTTCCGTTACGACGGTGCCAGCGGTGCCGGCAACGACCGCGTGCTCATCGCAGTAGATGCTTCTAAATCATATATCACGAAAGATCAAAAGAACATTCCTACCAAATATTAAGTGAATGAAACAACGAATTATCTGTATCCTCGCCGCCCTCTTCGGAGTCATCTCCCTGCAGGCCTCGGTCACGGTTTCCCGCTTGCGCACTGAGCAGCAGGAGACTCCCCTCAACGTGGAGAGCCGTCAGCCGCGCCTCAGCTGGGTCATCAGCTCCAATGAGCGGGGAGTGATGCAACAAGCATACCGCCTGCTGGTGGCCACTTCTCCCGAGAAGTTGGCTGCCGGTGAGGGGGACTTGTGGGACTCCGGTCGGGTCAACTCTGACGCCTCTGTCTGGGTGCCTTACGCCGGTAAAGCCCTGAAGAGCAACCAACGCTGCTACTGGAAGGTGAAAGTCTTCACCACGAAGGGAGAGAGCGATTGGAGTGAGCCGGCTGAATGGGGCATGGGCCTTTTGGGCGAAACCCATTGGGGTGGCATGTGGATTGGCTGGGACCGCGCCTTCGATTGGGACGTGGAGGACTCCCACAGTCGTCTGAGTGCCCGCTATCTCCGCACCGAGTTCAAGGCTCAGAATAAGGCCATCAAACGCGCCACGCTCCACCTGAGCGGACTGGGCATGTATGAACTTTTCATCAACGGACAGCGCATCGGCGACCAGGTGTTGGCTCCCGCCCCCACCGACTATCGCCGCACCGTGCTCTATAACTCGTTCGACGTAACGCGGCAGTTGCGCGACCGCGACTCAGCCAACGCCATCGGTGTGGTGCTGGGCAACGGACGCTTCTACACCATGCGTCAGAACTACAAGCCCTATAAGATTGCCACCTTCGGCTACCCGAAGATGCGCCTCAACCTGGTGATTGAGTACACTGACGGCACCACCCAGCGGGTGAATAGTGACACCAAGTGGAAACTCACCGCCGAGGGACCGATTCGCAGCAACAACGAGTACGACGGAGAGATCTATGATGCCCGCAAAGAGCTGGGCGACTGGACCCTCCCCTTCTACAACGATACGAAATGGCTCCAGGCAGAGCGCGTAGAGATTCCTTACGGCACGCTGCGCCCCAACACTGCGCCCAACATGAAGGTGATGCAGACCCTGCGTCCCGCCTCTGTGCAGAGCTATGGCGACCGCGTGATGGTGGACTTCGGTCAGAACATGGCCGGATGGGTACGCATCCGCTTGCATAACACCACGAAGGGTGACACCATTCGCATTCGTTATGCAGAGCGTCTGAAGGAGAACAATACGCAACTTGACGTAGAGAACCTGCGCAACAGTCAGAGCACCGACTACTACATCTGCAACGGCAGTGAGAAGAACAGCAGCTGGAGCGCACGTTTCTCTTACCACGGCTTCCAGTATGTGGAGGTGACCGGCGCAAAGAACCTGAAAGCGGACGACTTGACCGCCGAGTTTATCTACGACGAGATGGAGAACAACGGAAGTTTCGAGTGCTCCAACGAGATTATGACCCGCATCTGCCGCAACGCTTGGTGGGGCATCGCCAACAACTATAAAGGCGTACCTACCGACTGTCCGCAGCGCGATGAGCGCCAGCCGTGGACCGGCGACCATGCCATGGGAACCTGGGGCGAGAACTTCCTCTTCAACAACGCCAACTTCTACGCCAAGTGGATGGACGATATGCGCGAGGCACAACGCGAGGATGGTTGCATCCCCGACATCTGCCCCGCCTTCTACAACTACTTCACGGTGGATATGACCTGGTCGTCTACACTTCCCGTGGTGTGCGATATGCTCTATGAGCAGACCGGCAACCCGGAGCCTATCCGTAAGAACTACGAGGCGATGAAGCGCTGGATGCACCTCATCCGCAGCGAATATACCACGGCCGAGGGCCTCATCAATGCCGACAAGTACGGCGATTGGTGCGTACCCCCCGAAGCGCCCGAACTCATCCACAGTCAGGACCCTGCGCGTAAGACCGACGGTCAGTTGATTGCAACGGCCTACTACTATAAGATGTCGGGCTTGCTGGCGAAGTTTGCGCGTATCCAGGGATTGGAGGCAGAGGCGAAAGCCTTCGAAGCAGATGCCGAGACCGTCAAGGAGAGCTTCAACAAGCACTTCCTCACAGTGAAGAAAGGCACCTCGCCCGTGAAGACGCCGCACATCCTCTACCCCGACAGCATCTACTACGGCAACAATACCGCCACTGCCAACCTGCTTCCGCTGGCCTTCGATATGGTGCCTGCGGAGTATCAGGAGGAGGTAGCGAAGAACCTCATCACCACCATCATCACCACCAACAACGGTCACGTCAGCTGTGGCGTCATCGGTGTCAACTGGCTGATGCGCGAACTGACGCGTTTAGGACGCGGTGACGTGGCTTGTTTGCTGGCAGGCAACAAGACCTACCCGAGCTACGGTTACATGCTGGAGAAGGGCGCTACGGCCATCTGGGAGCTTTGGAACGGCGATACCGCCAGCCGGAAGATGAACAGTTGCAACCACGTGATGATGCTGGGCGATTTAATCACCTGGTACTTCCGCGACCTGGCCGGCTTCAACCCGGCTACGCCCGGCTATAAGACCATCACGCTGAAACCCGACTTCTCTATCCAGGAGTTGAGCTATGTAAAGGCTAGTTATCAGACACTCTACGGCACGCTGAGCAGCCATTGGGAGATGACTCCCTCGCGTCTGAACTGGGAGATTGAGATTCCGTGTAACACCACGGCTGAGATCTATCTGCCCACCATCGACAAGAAGGCGGTGAAGGAGAAGGGTGTTACCTTTGTTCGTCTTGAGGGCAATCAGTCGGTATGGAGCCTCGAATCGGGCCACTACAACCTGTCGGTAGCGCGCGACTTGTCGCTGGGCGCCGACCGTGAAGGTATCCTCGTGGATCAGTTCCTCTATGAGCAGACCAGCTTCCCCGAGTGCCACGGTTCCACCATCGTGGAGCTGAAGAACGGCGACTTGGTAGCGGCTTTCTTTGGAGGTACAAAGGAGAAGAATCCGAACTGCTGCATCTGGACCTGTCGCAAGCCGAAAGGCAGTGAGACCTGGACCGAGCCTTATCTGGCAGCGGACGGAGTCTTCAGTCTGGACGATGCGCAGGCTGCTCTGGCGGGCATCAATGCCGAGAGCACCGCAGCCACTGCCGGTCCGATTGGTCCCCACTTCCAGGGCGACCTTTCCAACGCACGTCGTAAGGCTTGCTGGAACCCGGTACTCTTCCAGGTTCCCGGCAGCAACGAGATTCTGTTGTTCTATAAGATTGGCTTGAATGTAGGCGACTGGAGCGGTTGGCTGGTTCGTTCCACCGACGGCGGTAAGACTTGGTCGCCGCGCGAGGCCTTGCCGAAAGGCTTCCTCGGTCCGATTAAGAACAAGCCGGAATATATCAACGGTCGCATCATCTGCCCCAGCAGCACAGAGGGCAAACAGGGATGGCGCATTCATTTTGAGCTCTCTGACGACAAGGGTAAGACCTGGAGAATGGTCGGTCCGATTGAGGCGGAGCTGGATGTCCCCACCCAACTGCGTAAAGCCGGCACTGCCAATGCGGATGACATGGAGGGTGGCGAGGCCATCAAGGCGGAGGGTGCACAACCCATCTTCGCCATCCAGCCGAGCATCCTGAAGCATGCCGACGGACGCTTGCAAGTGCTTTGCCGCACGCGTAACGCGAAGTTGGCCACCAGCTGGAGCAGCGACAACGGTGAGACTTGGAGTAAAGTGACGTTGACAGACATTGAGAACAACAACTCCGGTACCGATGCCGTTACGTTAAAGGATGGTCGTCACGTGCTTATCTACAACAATTTTGAGACGCTTCCCGGCACGCCGAAAGGTGTTCGCACGCCGCTGAGCATCGCCACCTCTACCGACGGTATCCACTGGACCCACCGTCTGACGCTGGAGGACTGCCCCATCAGTCAGTACTCTTACCCGAGCATTATTCAGGGAAAGGATGGCAAGCTGCATGCGGTCTACACATGGCGCCGCCAACGCATCAAATATATGTTGATTGATTTGAAGAAGTAAAGGGGGGCTACCCCTCCCTAATAGAAAAAATCTTCTATAGAGAAATTTTTCTATAGAAGATTTTTTCTATATAGGCGCTGTTTTGTCGTTAATCGT
Organism: uncultured Bacteroides sp.; assembly: GCA_964432715.1. Classification (GTDB taxonomy): domain Bacteria; phylum Bacteroidota; class Bacteroidia; order Bacteroidales; family Bacteroidaceae; genus Phocaeicola_A. The sequence continues at coordinate 2,591 of CAYSOW010000023.1, read as the reverse complement.
CTATCGTTGTTTGAGCCGATTTGACCACCCTATTTAAAGATGCCGGAATCTGTATCTTCATATCAATTTCTTGGCTCTTTCTACTCCTATTCATTTAACCTCGCTCCAATTCATTCAACTTTTTCATCAGCCTTCCAAGTTCTGAATAGGTATAGTCACGCTCGGATACAGCCTTCTCTTCCATAGAATGTTCTGCATGATCAATGGCAGACGCCAGCGAACCTCCAGAGCGTTCAAAATATGAGTGCAGGCCCCTGCACTTAATGAAAAACTCTTCCGTCTTCTGATACTCCACACTTTGGTTCAAGTCCTTGAGCAATGCATCCTGATCACCGTATTCGCGCGAAGTGTAGCGAAAGTAATAGAGAAAGAATAGCTCCGTACAACGATGAGTTTCGAAGAATTTCACCTCGCCACACAATCCCTTCTTTCGTTTGCGAATAGGCAGGGCATATTTCTTCTTCAGCCGTGCATATTGGGATCTTTCCGGCTCATTTTCCTTGGTATCCATATCAATGATACAAAATATATGGCTATATCCCTTTTCCAAGCCCTCTGCAATCTTTGCATCCAAATCTTTGACGGTGGTATGTTTGGGGTAATCAGGCTTAACTGTCAGTCCTTTATACACATCGCATAACGATTTAAAATAGTAGAGTTCCGTAGGCCCCTCACCCAAAATCAGTACCGCATTTCTAAGTTTTCCCATATCAATCTTCCAAATTTACAAAAATGGAGCCCAACTCAGGCTTTGCGCCCAACCGGCCAATGCAATACGAGTTATAAAGCGACAGATTCTTGTGCAATCCAAACGAATCTCCACGACTATATTCCGAAGAGGCCGTCTCACGGTTTTTCTCCACGAACCATACAACTCCACGGTGCTCATTAATCAAATCCTGCGACAGCAACGCCGTTTCCTGACTGGTAATGATGAGTTGCGATTTCTCGGAATTGTAAAGGAAAACATTCAAATAGTAGAATAGCAAATCGTAATGCAAGTCCTCTCCCAACTCATCCAGACAGTATACATGATTGTCGGTAATCAAATCATAGAGTGCATCAAGAATACGTATATATTTCAGCGTTCCCTTGGATTGCCATTTTATCGGGATTTCGAAGTCTCCGCCCACAGAATGGTTCGCAAAATTAATTGATTCGCCAATTGTCCGAAGCAATTCCTCCTTCATCTCATCCGGAATGAGTTCTCGTAATTCCTGTGGGATAGTCCTATCCTCCATCACAGGTCTATAGTCAATAATATTCAAGTCAGCCTTCTGCAGCATCTGATTGAAGAACTTACGCTTCTTCGCATCCGCATAAGCCTCCTTCAACCTTTCAACGGCCCCCTTATTCTTGTCACTATCACCATCCACATCATGATACTTATCCATCAACCACTTGCACAACACATTGAATGGCTCAATATCTTCGGTAAATGCCATTTTTCGGCACACGGACAACACACTATGGTTGTTCAGTGTGTTTTCACGTATGCTCTGCTGTGTCTTTACCTGAAGTTTCAGACTTGTACCGAATTTAATCTCAGCCTGCACATTCTCCCCCACAAATTTACGCTCATAGAACAGCGCCTTCGAGTTTTTGGGGTAATAATTCAGTATTTCCCGTAAGATATGCTTATCGGTAAATGACACCTCGTAATCATACCGAATGCCCTTAGCATAGAATGACACATGCATCTCCGTCGGATCCTGTGGAGTCAACGCGAACGGGATATATCCTATGATTGTTTCAGTTGCATCCGATTTCGGCTTCACCAACAGACGAAACACCTCATTCAAAGCAATCAGCATATTTGATTTGCCGGAAGCATTCGCTCCGAACAGAACACCCAACTTATAAAGGAACACTCCATCGACCACTTCAGCGACCAACACTGAAGAGGGCCCTTTTGCCAGGAAACTAATTTCCTGCTTGTCTCGTATCGAGAAATAGTTCTTTACCCAAAAATTGCGTATCATGATTACATAAATTTGTCCAATATTCGTAACAACATTGCAATATTAGGCAATATTTTTATAACACAAAAGAAATTACGCCGATTTTTGTACTATATCTACAAAAGTACAACATATTTTTGCGTCAATAATTTTAAAGTCGTATATAGAAATAATCCTAGACGTTGACTTCCTTCCATAGTGAATTTACCCCACGACGTTTGGAAGCAATGGAAGGAAGCTCCCGGCTGGATGGAAGGACTGTAATACCATTGTTATCTATTAGAGTATCAGCGTATTGAGAGGCATAAAATACAAATGGAAGTAAGGTATTGAATTGAGCCGTGTTTTACGTATATGGGGCGTGTTTGGGGTGTGTTTGGCTGCTTCCACTACGCCGATTGGCAGACCAAACTGTGTCCATCGCTCGGTTGTATGCGCTAACGTGTCATGACAGGCTGACAGACTGACAAACAGTCATGCGGACAGTGTCCACTTCCGGGATAGAGATAACTTACAGAGAGTCAAGAAGTACTTATTAAAATGGGCACCCAAACCCCTCAGCTACAAGTGAAAAGATCGTTTTGGCACACTATTTGTACCTATACTAATGCGTACCTATTATATAATTGG
>CAYSOW010000022.1:0-24295 GCA_964432715.1 uncultured Bacteroides sp. | reverse complement strand
AATTATCTTGATTAGGAATTAAGGGATAAAAAGAATCCCCGAAGAAGATGCTCCGGGGACTATATGGGTTTCGTGATGCTATTTCCCAAAATTAAACGATCTTCAGAATCTCGTCAGCTCGATAAATCAGATGGTCGGGGTGGTAAGCCTCCAACTCGGCGATGGGGCGGAATCCCCAAGCAACACCGGCCACCTCTACGCCCGCGTTGTGGGCAGTCTGCATATCTACATTGGAATCTCCTACATAGAGTGCATCCTTGGCCTCTATCTCACTGATACGGAGAATGTCGTGCACAATTGCCGGGTCCGGCTTGGAGGGGACACCCTCGCGTTGGCCCAAGATGGCGGCAAAATAAATCTGCGGGAAGAAATGGTGCACCAACTTCTCTACCGCTTCCTGATACTTGTTGGAGGCCACGGCAATGGCGATATTCTTCTGCTGCAGCGCGGAAAGAAGTTCCGAAGTGCCGGGGTAGGGGCAACTGAAATCGGCATTATGTGCGTCGTAATAGGGGACAAACTTAGAACGGATCTTCAGGATGTTCTCTTCCGTGCGAGCCTCTTCGGGCAGTGCGCGTTCAAATAACTTATTGATGCCGTTACCTACGAAGTAGTTGTACGCCTCTTCGCTATGCGTGGGGAAACCGAATTGTTCCAGCGCTTGGTTGGTCGCTTGGGCCAAGTCGGCGATGGTATTTAGAAGTGTTCCATCCAAATCGAAAATCACTAATTTTTTCTTCATGATGTCTTTGTTTAGCACGACAAAGTTACAAAAGATTTTCCCTCCGACCAAGGTTTTTGGGAATAGATGTGTGATAAAACAATTCACCCTCCCGAAAGGTGGAGGAAAGTGTGCCTTGAATCTCTTTTTCGGAGCACATCCTCAACCCCTTCGGAAGGGTGAATCTGATGATTTCTGTTGGACAGAAACTTTATTTCTCTACGTGATACCAGTCGACATCCGTCCAACCACCATCATTGGTAACAATGGCGGGGCGGGTGCAGAAGAGTCCGGTCTTGGCGCCAATCCATTTGCCCTCTTTGGCCTGGAAAGTCTTGCCGAGCGAGCGGTACTTCTTGCCGTCGGTGCTGTAGCTGAACTCGCAGAGCACCACCTGATCGAAGCCGCCTTCGCTGCCCTTAATCTTCTCGTTGGTCTTGTAAATCTTCACTTTGAGGTAAACCGTTGCGTCATTCAGGCGAACACTGTCGTTCACACTCTCCTGACCGCCGCGGTCGGCCTTCTTGCATTCCACCTGCGAAAGCAGCAAACCCTGCGCATCGTTCTCAATCACCAGTGCAGCGTAGTCCAGACCCATCACCACCAAACCGGTGCGCTCGCCTTTATACTTCGCCGTCGGCTTGAAAGTCAACTTCGTGCTGATGGTCTGTGAGGGAGCGGTCGTCTTCTGTAACAGCAAGTTGGAGACACTCCACAAACTGGTGTAGTCGGCCGGTACCGGATACGAGTAGAGGCGCAGATAGCCCTTGTTGCCGGCACAGTAGTACCACTTCTCATTCATATTGGCATGCCACTGCCACTGGTAACCCAGCGTGTAGCCGTCGAACTCATCGCTCTCCTGCGGCGTGCAGATGGGATAACTCTTGCCCACATTCGGTTTCTTGTGCGTGAGCACCGGTTCCCCGCAACCGTCGCCATCCTTATCCTCGCCAATCACGGGCCAGTCGTTCACCCACTTCATCGGTTGCAGATGCACCAATCGACCGTAGGCACCCACGTCCTGGAAGTGCAGGAACCAGTCCTCGCCGGTTGGTGTGTCTACCCAAGCACCCTGGTGAGGACCGTTGACGCTGCTTTTGCCTTGATGCAGCACTACGCGGTTCTCATACGGACCGTAGACATTCTTGGAGCGTTGAACCACCTGAAAGCCGGTGGGGACACCGCCTGCCGGATGGAAGATATAGTAGTAACCGTTGCGCTTGTAGAACTTCGGTCCCTCGCAAGTCTCCTGCTCCTCGTGGCCGTCGAAGACAATGCGCGAAGGAGTGATGGCCTTCGTGGCATCCGCGTTCAGCTCACACACCGCAATAACACTCTTCAGTCCCGCGCGACTGCCGGCAAAAGCATGCACCAGGTAGACGCGACCGTCCTCATCCCAGAGCGGAGTAGAGTCAATCAGTCCCTTGCCCGCCTTCACCAGAATCGGTTCGCTCCACGGACCCTCCACCTTCTCAGCGTTCACCTGGAAGATACCCTGATCCGGGTCGCCCCAGAAGATGTAGAAACGACCGTTGTGGTGACGGATGCTCGGAGCCCACACACGGTTGCCGTGTTCGGGACGTTCATCCTCAGCCGGCGACACATGATAGGGGAGTGCCGCCCCTGCGAAACTCCAGTTGACCAAGTCCTTGGAGTGAAGAATCTGAAGGCCCGGGATACAGTTGAAGCTCGAAGAGGTGAGATAGAAATCATCTCCCACGCGACAAGCGTCCGGGTCGGAATAATCTGCGTATAAAACCGGGTTCTTGTAAGTCCCGTTCCCTTGGTCGGCTACCCAAACCTTTGACACGTAATTACCGCTCTGCTCCTGCGCGTGCAGGGGAGCCGTTGCGGCCAACAGGCAGCAAGCCGAAAAAATCCATTTACTTTTCATCGTACTATATATAATAAGGTATGTTATTTAATCGTGATGGTGCAAGGATGTTGCAACTCCTCCTGCCAGCGATGCAGATAGGCAAACCATTCCTGCGCACTCTTGTAGCCCTTCTCCTCCTTCACAGCATTGAAGGTGAGTCGGTAGTTCAGTGATTGAGTTCCGTTGGTATGCATAATCAGCAAGTAGTTGCCGGCATCTTCCACAGACTCCTTCACAAACTTCTGCGGCACATAGACACCCAGACCCACCGTCTCGCGCGGGTTGTTGATGGTATCCGTCTTCTCCGGAAGATTCACTCCCCAAGAACCGGCCAATCCGTTGCCTTGCAAGAAGCCAACGTTCTGCTCCTCCACCTTCATAACACCGGTGCAGAAAGTGTGATCCTTCGCCTCCGCCTCGCGGAAAGAAACCTCCACTTGCAGGTCGCGGTGACCGGCATAAAGAATGTAATGCTGCGTCATGTTCAGGCTAGCCCCCTGGTAGTTCCAGTCGCGGTCGACCACCTCCACCACGGTGCGCACCGGTCCGTAAGCCAGGATACCCTCGCTGCGTTGTGCCACCTGATCCACATATTGCGGCTGCTGATTCTCCCAACCGCGGAAAGACCCCACGCTCACCGTCTTGCCGGCCCAGAGCACATCATTGCCGTAGCCCTCCTTCTTCAGTTCGTTGCTACTGTAATAGTTGCTCTTCTGCAGCTCCAGCTGCTGAAACTTCTTTCCGTAGATATCAATAGATTGACGATTGTCGAAGTAGATGCGGTAAGCCACCAACTCCGATTCGAAAGCCGGACCGTGGTGGAACAAGCCGCTGTACACCTCCTTGGGGGCCGTCGTGCCGGGTACGGTCAGGTAACTGATGGCAGGATGCTTCTGACCCTTGTCGTTCAGCTTCATCTGGGCATACACCCTTGGCGTATAGGTACGGTCGCTCTTCTCGGAAGAGAGCGTCACCTTCAGACTCTTCTTGCTCTGTGCCTCCACGTTGGTCACAAACACCAACTCATCGGCCACCCCGTCGCGGTTCAGGTCGTCAAGCTGCGACGGAACCTCCGTCTCACCGTCCCACACCTGTGCCGAGCGAACCTCAAACTTCACCTTCAAGTCGCTCAACTTCACCACCACCGGCTCATCCGTTTTCGCCTTGTTCCAAGCGTTTTGAACCGTCACCGTCACTTGCTTCTGCTGAGCCTGAGCCATCATCGTCAAAGGCATTCCGCAGAGCGCACCTGCTAAGAACAGGATTGTAGATTTTCTCATGTTTCTATTTGCTTTCAATGTTTATAATCACTCTTAGAAATTCAGTTTCAGTGGTTTACTGCCCACCTCCTCGTAGTGCAAGCCGTTCAGCTCCAGTCCCTTCACCTGCGTCAAGGTAACGGTGGGTTGTGCACTCTTGGTGCGGATGGTCAAATCCTTGATGACCACACCCTCCGCGTTGTTCAGCACGGCACCTTGCTCCGCCTCGGTCACTAGTACATTCTCCAACTGGATGTTACGAATCGGCATCTCCGGCAGACCGTTGAAGAAGACAGCCTTGCCGGCACCTTTGCAGGCAATGTTTTGGATATGGATGTTCTGGAACGCCGGAGTCTCCTCGGTGACCGCCGGAATCACCGGTGCCTTGTCCTTCGTGTCGTCCGCCGTCACCTCCGTAGGCGACTGTCCGCCGTAGAAGAGGTCGAAGAGAATGGCCTCCGCCGGAATGTTCGTCATGTTGATGTTGCTGATGAAGATGTTCTCCACCAAGCCACCGCGTCCGCGACGACTCTTGAAGCGCAAGCCCACATCCGTACCCATGAAGGTGCAATTGTCCACGTAGATATCGTGCACGCCGCCCGACATCTCACTGCCCACCACGAAACCACCGTGGCCGTGGAGCACTGTGTTGTCCTTCACCACTACATACTCGCAAGCCTTGCCGCGCTCACGTCCTTCCTTGTCCTTGCCCGACTTGATGCAGATGGCGTCGTCGCCCGCATCGAATGAACAATCGGTGATGAGTGCACGACTGCAAGATTCCAGGTCGAGCGCGTCACCGTTTTGTGAGTACCACGGATTGGACACCGTGACCCCCTGAATGGTTATATCCTCGCAAAGTTCCGGATGAAGACACCAACTCGGCGAGTTCTTGAAAGTCACCCCCTCGAGCAACACCTTCTTGCAGCCCACAAAGTTGAGCAACACCGGGCGCAGGAAGTCGCGAATGCTTTCCCACTCCTTGTCGTCCACCTTCAAGTCGGACGCTGCCGCCTTGCCGCTCGCCTGATTGTGGCCCTTGTAAGAACTCTCGCTCGGATACCAAGTCGTCTTGTCCGCATTGGTCAGTCCGCCCGAAGCCACCAACTTCTTCCATTGGCCCTCCGTCAGTTTGTTCTTCTTCACCGGACGCCACGTGTCACCGTTGCCATCAAAGACACCGGCACCCGTGATGGCGATGTTCGTCGCATTCTCCGCCGTAATCGGAGAGGTGCAGCGTCTGGTCTCCACTCCCTCATAGTTCGCCTTCACGATAGGGTAGAGCGTGTGATCTTCAGAAAAGTAGACCAGTGCGTTCGCCTCGGTATGCAGTTCCACATTACTCAAAAGCTGGATGGGGCCCGTCAGCCAAAGACCTGCCGGGATAATGACGCGACCGCCGCCCTTCTTGTTGACGGCACGAATCGCCTTATTGATAGCCTCCGTGTTCAGGAAAGTACCGCCCGGTTGGGCACCAAAGTCGCGGATGTTCACCTCGTACGCCTTGAAAGAGGGGCGTGCCACCGGCTGCATCTTGAACGGAAGCGATTGATAAAACTCGTTTGTGTACGTTTGTCCGGCCGTCTGTCCATAGCAAAGCGTGCCCGCAGGGAGCAACAGTAAGGAACACACAGCCGCATAAATCCATGTTCTTTTCATATAAAGGTGTGTTTCGATATAGGTTTGTAAAATAGATTTCATGAAGGGCAAATTTACGCCAAACGTCGATAGGAAACAACGAAAACGAGATGTTTTTTTCTCTTTTGTGCGGTTTTATGCCCTAAATTGCGGATATTCTACAATAAAATCTTATCTTTGCAGAGAAATTAACATAAGAATAGGTATGAGTTATAATTTGCTGAAAGGTAAAAGAGGTATTGTTTTCGGTGCATTGAACGAGCAGTCTATTGCATGGAAAGTGGCTGAAAGAGCTGTGGAAGAAGGCGCAACCATTACGTTGTCAAACACTCCCGTAGCTGTGAGAATGGGTGAAGTTTCCGCTTTGTCCGAGAAGTTGGGATGCGAGGTAATCCCCGCCGATGCAACTTCCGTAGCAGATTTGGAGAACGTGTTCAAACGTTCGATGGAAGTATTGGGTGGTAAAATCGATTTCGTTTTGCACTCCATCGGTATGTCTCCGAACGTTCGTAAGAAACGTACTTATGATGATTTGGATTACGATATGTTGAGCAAGACTTTGGACATCTCTGCGGTTTCTTTCCACAAGATGATTCAGGCTGCCAAGAAGTTGGACGCCATTGCAGAAGAGGGCTCTATCCTTGCATTGAGCTACGTAGCTGCACAGCGTACATTCTACGGCTATAACGATATGGCGGATGCCAAAGCTTTGCTGGAGTCTATTGCTCGTAGCTTCGGTTACATCTACGGTCGCGAGAGCAAAGTGCGTGTCAACACCATCTCTCAGTCGCCCACGATGACTACGGCCGGATCGGGTGTGAAGGGTATGGACAAATTGTTCGACTTCGCCAACCGTATGTCTCCGCTGGGTAACGCTTCGGCTGCCGAGTGTGCCAACTATTGTATCGTGATGTTCTCTGACTTGACCAAGAAGGTGACTATGCAGAACCTCTACCACGATGGTGGTTTCTCCAGCGTAGGTATGAGTCTCCGTGCCATGGCTACTTACGAAAAGGGCTTGGACGAGTACAAGGACGAAAGCGGTAAGATTATTTACGGATAATTTTTCAAACAAATAACCTTCTGTGGATGCCACGCAAGAGGCATTGACGGATGAACCTGAAACATAGTTTCGCAAAATAAACGAACGATGAACATTAAATCTTGTCTTCTACTATTGATGTGTGTTTGCTTGGGAGCTTGCCAATGGAAGCTCTCCGGTAGCAGTGTTGATGCCGATTTGGAAGTCAAGGTTTGTCGATATGATAAGCTGTTGAACGAGTATGTCTCGCTCAACAGCTTTACTGCTTTACAGAAGATGAACACCGAATACCCGCAGGAGACGAAACTGCTGGTGGAGGAGGTGCTGGGGGTTGGCATGATTGGTGACGACGGGGTGAACGACCGTCTGCGCGCATTCTATGCCGATACCAACATTGTGCAGCTTACCAAGGATGCGATGGTGAAGTTCGAGGATATGAAGCCGATAGAACACGACCTGACCGAGGGGTTCCGCGCACTGAAGAAGGAGTTACCCGACTTGGTGGTGCCGCGCGTCTATGCACAGCTCTCCGCGCTCAACCAGTCGGTAGTGGTGGGCGACGGTATTCTGGGGTTCAGCGTAGATAAGTACATGGGCAGCGACTATCCGCTCTATGCCCGTTACTACTACGATTTTCAGCGTCGCACCATGGAGCCTTCGCGCATTGTGCCCGATTGCTTCATGTACTATCTCATCAGTGAGTATCCGCTGATTGGCGTGATGGGCTCCAATATGTTGATTGAACATATGCTGCACGCCGGAAAGGTGCATTGGGTCATCAAGAAGATTCTTGATTACGACTCTTTCGCTGAGGAGATGGGCTACACCAAAGCCGAGGAGGAATGGTGTGAAGACAATGAGGAACGGGTGTGGAACTATCTGCTCGACTCGGGTTATCTCACTTCCTTCGATCCGATGCTGATCCGTACTTACGTACTCCCTGCCCCCAATACCTACACTTTCGGGGCGGATGCTCCCTATCAGTTGGGCGTGTGGTTGGGCGTACAAATTGTCGACTCTTACATGAAACACCACAAGGAGGTGACCATCAAGCAACTGCTGGAGGAGTCGGACTATCGTAAAATCTACGAAGAGAGTCAGTTCTCTTTGTAACCGTAACATTGAAACTAAACGCTCCATTTATGGAAACAGCCTTATATTTATTGCCCGTTACCCTGGGCGAAACTGAGATAGAGACGGTGCTCCCTCCCTATAATCGCGAGGTGATTATGCAGATTAAACACTTCATCGTGGAGGATGTGCGTTCGGCCCGTCGTTTCTTAAAGAAGGTGGAACGCTCCATCGATATTGATACGCTGCAGTTCTACCCCTTGAACAAGCATACCTCTCCCGAAGAGATTTCCGGTTATCTGCAACCGCTGTTGGAGGGTCACTCCATGGGCGTCATCTCTGAAGCCGGTTGCCCTGCGGTGGCCGACCCGGGGGCTGATGTGGTGGCCATTGCTCAACGCAAAGGATTGAAGGTGGTGCCGCTGGTAGGTCCTTCTTCCATCATCCTCTCTGTGATGGGCTCCGGTTTCAACGGCCAGAGCTTTGCCTTCCATGGCTACCTGCCCATTGAAAACGGCGAGCGCGTGAAGACGCTCAAGCTGCTGGAACAGCGTGTCTATGCCGAGCATCAGACGCAGCTCTTCATTGAGACTCCTTACCGCAACGGTAAGATGGTGGAGGAGATTCTGCGTACTTGCAAGCCGCAGACCAAGCTCTGCATCGCGGCCAATCTGACCTGTGCCGATGAGTATATCCGCACCCGCACCGTGAAGGAGTGGAAGGGGAAGGTGCCCGATCTTTCCAAGATACCTTGCATCTTCCTGCTCTATAAATAAAGGGTGAGTGAAAGAAAAAAGAAGAGGTGCTGTCCGACTCGAATGGTTGGACAGCACCTCTTTTTTATAGGGGTTCGCACCTCTTAGAGGTGGGCTTTGAAGAATCTCTCAATCATGCTGTAGAGATGCAGGGAGGTGTTACCGCCGTAGATGCTGTGGTTACGGTTGGTGTAAACGTGCATCTGGAACGGGATGTTGGCCTGTACCAACGCCTCACTGAATTCTGCGGTGTTCTGGAAGTGAACGTTGTCGTCCGCCAATCCGTGAATCAACATCAAATCGCCGTGCAGACGGTTGATGCGTGAGGTGGGAGACGAGAGCTCGTAGCCCTCACCATTCTCTTTCGGCGTACGCATGAAACGCTCGGTATAGATGGAGTCATAGAACTTCCAGTTGGTCGGGGGAGCCACAGCCAATCCGGCTGCGAAGACCGGCGTACCCTCGGTCAGAGACATCAGCGTGTTGTAACCGCCGAAGCTCCATCCCCAGATACCGATGGACTCTTTCTTCACGTAGGGCAGAGAAGCCAGATACTGTGCTGCCTCCACCTGGTCGTGCGCCTCTTTCACACCCAGTTGCAGGTAGGTGCACTTCTCGAAGTCAGAACCGCGACCACCGGTGCCGCGACCGTCCACACAGACGCTGATGAATCCCTCTTGTGCCAGATAGCTCTCGAACATACAACCCTCGCGACGGGCACCGTTGTTCCATGAGTCGTGCACCTGCTGAGAGCCGGGACCGCTGTATTGGAACATAATCACCGGATATTTCTTCGACGGGTTGAAGTCGGCCGGTTTCACCATCCAGCCGTTCAGCGTCACACCCTCGGAGGTGGTAAAGCTGAAGAGCTCGCGTGTGGCCATGCCCGCCTGATTTCTCTTCTGTTTCAGCTCCGCGTTGTCAATCAACGTGCTGAGTGTCTTGCCGGTGTTGTCGTTCAGTGTGTAGACCGGCGGCACATTCAGGGCGGAGTAGGTATTCATATAGTAGTGCAGGTTGCTGCTGAAGATGGCGTTGTTTACACCCACCTGCTGCGAGAGTTTCGTCTTGCGGCCCTTGGCGTCCAGTTTGTAGACAGCCTCACGCAGCGGACTCTCCTCATTGCTTCCGTAGTAGAAGGTGTTGGTGGTCTCGTCCCAGCCATAGAAAGCGGTCACCTCATAGTTGCCTTTCGTCACCTGCTTCACCAGGTTGCCGTTGAGCGTATAGAGGTAGAGGTGGTTGTAACCGTCGCGCTCACTCATCAGCACGAAGTGGTTCTTGTAGAACGTCAGGTTCTCGTAGGCCGACTCCTTGATATATTGCGGAGCCTCGTCGCGCAGAATCAGACGGCAGACCGTAGAACGCGGGTTGGCCATGTAGAGGTCGAAACGGTTCTGGTGGCGGTTCAGTGTCACAATGGCCAGCTGGTCGGCCTGCTGCGTAAACTGGATGCGGGGAATGTAGCCATCCTCCTCCAGGGGCAGATCCATCTTGCGCGTCACGTGACTCTTGATGTCAAAGGTGTGCACACTCACTTTCGAGTTGTCGAAACCGGCCTTCGGGTATTTGTAGCTATACTCGCCGGGGTAGTCGCTATAGGCGCTCTGCTCGGGTGCCAGACCTTTGTAGAGGGGGAATGAGAACATCTTTACGTTCGATTCGTCGAAACGGATGTAGGCCAGCATCTGACTGTCGGCGCTGAAGTCGTACGCACGGGCGTAACCGAACTCCTCCTCGTTCACCCAGTCGGGAATACCGTTGAGCACCTCGTTGAACTTGCCGTCGGTGGTCACTTGCGACTCGCTGTTGTTGAAGAGCAACTTCACGAGGAACAGGTTGTTGTCGCGTACGAAAGCCACGCAGTTGCCATCGGGCGAGAAGATGGGTTGCTGCTGTGCACCGTTCTCAGAGAGCGGCTCCAGCGTGTTGTTCTTCACCGTGTAGATATAGAACTGCGCGGTGAAAGAGTGACGGTAGATACTTTTCGTCTCCGTCTGAATCAGGATGCGACTCTCGTCGGGCGACATGATATAGCCCTCCACACTCTTCAGTTTGTGGTTACGAGCCGTCTCCACATTGAAGATGGTTCCCTCTTCTTTGCCTGTCTTGTAAGAGTATTTCACGATGCGCTTGCCATCGGCACTAATCTGAGCATAGTGCTCGCCGTCCTGCAGCGGGTTCACTCCGTAGATGCGTTGTGAACGGTAGGCGCTCGACATTGTCTCTTTGAGTGTCAAGGCTCCTTCTGCCTGCACGTGCGTCTGGGTCAGTCCCAGCATCAGCGCAACAAGTAAGATGATTTTTTTCATGACGTGTCATTTTATTTTTGTTGTTACAAAGGTAGCGTATTTTCTCTAATTGCAAGCATTCGCGGGCAACTTCTTGCAGACGTTTGCTCCCTTTTCTTGCCTCTCTGCTTGACAATCCGCCAAATCTCGCGTACCTTTGCAAGATAAAGATAATGAAATGCAGACAACGGACTTTCTCTATTATGAGCTTAATACTTACCTGAAGGAGCAATTTCCTTTCAAGGTGCAGAAGATTTCCCTCAACGCCGGCTTCTCTTGCCCCAATCGCGACGGTCGTGTGGGGTGGGGCGGTTGCACTTATTGCAACAATCAGACGTTCAACCCGGCTTACTGTGAGGAGGGGAAGAGTGTGACGCAACAACTCGAAGAGGGCAAGCGTTTCTTTGCCCATAAATATCCGGAGATGAAATATCTGGCCTACTTTCAGGCGTACACCAATACTTACGGGGAGTTGGAGGAACTCCGGCGGATGTATGAGGAGGCGCTGGCTGTGGAAGGGGTGGTCGGACTGGTCATCGGTACGCGTCCCGACTGCATGCCGGAGGCGTTGCTCGACTATCTGGAAAGTCTTTCGCAACGCACTTTCCTCTTGGTGGAGTATGGCTTGGAGAGTACGAACGAGGAGACGCTGCGACGCATCAACCGCGGTCACACTTTTGCCTTGGCGAAGGAAACCATCCTGCGCACGGCGGCGCGTGGCATTCGTGTGGGGGCGCACATCATTCTCGGCTTGCCTAGCGAGGAGGAAGCGGAGTTGCTGGAGCAGGCGGAACTGATCTCTTCGCTCCCGTTGACCACCCTCAAGTTGCATCAGTTGCAACTGATTCGCGGCACGCGCATGGCGCACGAATTCGAACAGCATCCCGAAGCGTTTCATCTCTACACTGCCGAGGAGTATGCCGACCTGGTGATTCGCTACGTGCAGCACCTGCGTCCCGATCTGGTGCTCGACCGCTTCATCTCCCAGTCGCCCAAGTCGCTGCTCATTGCGCCCGATTGGGGCTTGAAGAACTTCGAATTCACCAACCTCATCAAGAACCGCATGCGCAGTCAGCAGGCCTATCAGGGGAAAGCATTGGAAGGGAAATAAAAAAAGGAGGGGCGCTTCGCAGCACCCCTCACCCAAAACTTAAAACAACCGATAAAAGAAAGATAGGTTGTGTTAACTATCTGATAAAAAGCAATTCTCTGTATTTCGGCAGCGTCCAGAGTTGGTCGTCGATAATCAACTCCAACTTGTCGATGTGGTAACGAATCTCCTCCAACATCGGCGCAATCTGATCGTGGTAAGCAATCGCTTTCGTACGCTCATCCTCAATCTTGTTCGCTACCTTACGAGCCTCAATCATCTCATCCACATGTTTCTTGATGTAGATGGTACGGTCGGCAATTTCTCTAATCAGTTTCAAGTTCTCCGCAGAGAGTGCTTTCGCCTCCTCATCTCCGAAGATACCTCTCATCTTGTAGACATTGTCCACCAACTCGCTCTGGTACTTCGTAGCCACCGGAACGATGTGGTTCATGGCCAAGTCGCCCAAGACACGTGCCTCAATCTGAATCTTCTTCGTGTAGGTCTCCCATTTCACCTCGTTACGAGCTTCCAACTCGTGGCGAGTCATGACACCTACAGACTCAAACATCTTCACGCTGGACTCAGACAAGTAGCTGTCGAAGATCACCGGACAGCTGGTCTCGCAATCCAAACCACGACGTTTAGCCTCCTCTTTCCATTCGTCAGAGTAACCGTTACCGTCGAAGCGGATAGGTTTGCACTCTTTGATGAATTTTCTCAGAACCTCCAGGATGGCAGACATCTTCGGCTCGCCCTTCTCAATCAAGGCATCCACCTCTTGTTTGAAGATGACCAACTGCTCAGCCACTGCAGAGTTCAAGGCAATCATGGCAGAAGCACAGTTAGCCTCAGAACCTACGGCACGGAACTCGAAACGGTTACCGGTGAAGGCGAAAGGAGAAGTACGGTTACGGTCGGTGTTATCAATCAACAACTCCGGAATCTGCGGGATATCCAGTTTCATACCCTGTTTGCCACTCACGTTGATCAACTCATCCGTGGTAGTCTCCTCCAGGTGATCCAGAATCTGGCTCAACTGTTTACCCAAGAAGCTGGAGATGATGGCAGGAGGTGCCTCGTTGGCGCCCAGACGGTGAGCGTTGGTAGCCGACATGATGCTGGCTTTCAGCAAACCGTTGTGACGGTAAACAGCCATCAAAGTGTTGACTACGAAAGTCACGAAGCGCAAGTTGTCCTCCGGAGTCTTACCGGGAGCGTGCAACAAGATACCGGTATCCGTACCGAGTGACCAGTTATTATGTTTACCCGAACCATTGACACCTTTGAAAGGTTTCTCATGGAGCAACACGCGGAAACCGTGGTTGCGGGCGATTTTACGCATCAAAGCCATCATCAACATGTTGTGGTCGGTAGCCAGGTTGCACTCCTCAAAGATAGGAGCCAACTCAAACTGGTTAGGAGCCACCTCGTTGTGACGAGTCTTACATGGAATACCCAATTTCAGTGCTTCAATCTCCAGTTCCTTCATGAAGGCAGCCACACGTGTCGGGATAGCACCGAAGTAGTGGTCCTCCAACTGCTGGTTCTTAGAAGATTCGTGACCCATCAGTGTACGACCGGTCAGCAACAAGTCGGGACGTGCGGCATACAAGCCCTCATCCACCAAGAAGTATTCCTGTTCCCAACCCAGGTAGCTGTAAACCTTCTTTACATCCGGGTTGAAATATTTACAAACGTCAACGGCTGCTTTATCCACCGCTCTCAACGCCTTCAGCAACGGCGCTTTGTAGTCGAGTGACTCACCCGTGTAAGCGATGAAGACAGTCGGGATACACAACGTATCACCAATCACGAAAGCAGGTGATGACGGGTCCCATGCACTGTAACCGCGAGCCTCAAAAGTATTACGGATACCACCGTTCGGGAATGAAGATGCATCCGGCTCCTGCTGGACGAGCAATTTTCCTGAAAACTCTTCCATCATTCCTCCCTTACCATCGTGCTCCACGAAGGCATCGTGTTTCTCTGCGGTACCCTCTGTCAACGGGTGGAACCAGTGGGTATAGTGGGTAACGCCCAATTCTGTTGCCCATTTTTTCATACCTGCAGCCACCTCGTCTGCAATACTGCGATCCAAAGGAGCACCGTTGTCGATTACGTCAATCAACTTCTCGTACACTTTACTAGGCAGGTACTTAAACATTTTCTCCTTGTTGAACACGTAACATCCGAAGTATTCAGACGGACGCTCTTTCGGAGCCTGTACCTCGACTGCTTTCTTTTTGAAAGCTGTTTCGACTACTCTAAATCTTAGTTTTGACATACTTACTTTTTATTATTGTTGTTAACTTCAAACGTTCAGGTTAATCGGACTCTCATTCATTTCCTAATGAACCTTCCTGTTCCTTATCTTTCTAAATAATTCTCTCTCTATTTCTTTGGTTCTGATTTTCAGCTTTTATTTCAGCCAGTTGCGCAGGCGTTTCATTGCCTCTTCGCAGTTGGCGCGCTCTCCGAAGGCGGTCAGGCGGATGTAACCCTCGCCGCTCGGACCGAAGCCTACGCCCGGAGTACCTACCACATTGGCCTCATACAGCATCTGCTCGAAGAACTTCCAGGAAGAGGTGTTGTCCGGTGTCTTCACCCACAAGTAGGGGGCGTTCTCACCGCCGTAAACCTCCAAACCAATCTCTTTCAGTCCCTCACGCATAATCTTTGCGTTGGTCATATAGTAGTTGATGACTTGCTTCACCTGCTCTTTACCTTCCGGTGAGTAAACCGCCTCAGCACCGCGCTGCGTGATGTAAGAAGTACCGTTGAACTTCGTGCATTGGCGACGGTTCCACAAGTGGTTCAGTGCCACACGCTCTCCGGCCAATGTACCGGCAGTCAACTCTTTCGGCACTACGGTGTAACCGCAACGAACACCGGTGAAGCCGGCTGTCTTAGAGAAGCTGCGGAACTCGATGGCCACCTTCTTCGCACCCTTAATCTCATAGATAGAGTGGGGGATGTTCGGATCCTGAATGTAAGCCTCGTAAGCGGCATCATACATAATCAAGGTGTCGTTGGCCAACGCGTAGTTTACCCATTTTTTCAACTCTTCTTTGCTGATGACCGTACCGGTCGGGTTGTTGGGGTAGCAGAGGTAAACGATGTCGATGCGTTTGTCGGGAATCTGCGGAACGAAGTTGTTCTCGCGCAGGCAAGGAATGTACACCACATTGCTCCATTTGCCATCCTCCAACTCACCGGCTCTACCGCACATCACGTTAGAGTCGATGTACACCGGATAAATCGGGTCGGTCACGCCGATGCTGTTATCGTGGCGCAGAATGTCACCGATGTTACCCGTATCACTTTTTGCACCGTCGTTGATGAACACCTCGTTCGGGTCCAGATGGATACCGCGACTCAGATAGTCGTTGCGGATAATCGTCTCAATCAAGAAATCGTAACCCTGTTCCGGACCGTAGCCACGGAAGGTCGACTTGTCAGCCATCTCGTCCACCGCCTTATGCATCGCCTCAATCACGGCCGGTGCCAAAGGTTGTGTTACATCACCGATACCCAAACGGATGATATCCGCTTTCGGATGTGTTACTTTGAACGTATTTACCTTCTTCGCAATGTCCGAGAAAAGGTAATTGTTCGGTAGTTTCAAAAAGTGCTCGTTTACTAATGCCATAATATTTTGCTTTTTATCAGTCGATTGTCAAAACAAAAAAACTAATATCTATTAACTGTTATATCTAATTTAACTTATAGATCTCGTATCAAAAAGATTACTCCTCCCAAAGAATCTCTCCCTCAAAGGCAATGGCCGCAGGGCCCGTCATAAAGAGGTGGCCCGAGGTGTGATCCCATTCGATGGAGAGCGTTCCGCCGTCCATGGCGATGCGGGTCTCTCCCTTACGCAAGTCGTTCACTTCAGCTGCCACAGCCGTCGCGCAGGCGCCGGTACCGCAAGCCATCGTGATGCCCGAACCACGTTCCCAGACACGCATGCGAATTTCTCCGTTGGGTCGAACCTCGGCAAACTCCACGTTGACGCGTTCCGGGAAGAGCGGGTGATGTTCAATGAGCGGACCCACCTTCGGCAAATCCAGTTGCTCCACTCCTTTCGTAAAGATGACGAAGTGGGGATTGCCCATGCAGACAAAGGTACCTTGGTACGACTCTCCCGCCACTTCTATCAATCCGGCAATCATCTCCCCGTTTTCGGTGGCCAATTGCTGCTTGTTTTGCAAGGTCGGTACACCCATGTCAACCGTTACCGACTCCACCTGCTTGCCTTGGGTATGCAATTTCAGCACCTTGATGCCCGAGAGGGTCTCCAGTGTCACCTCCGTGCGGTCGGTCAGTCCCTTTTCGAAGACATACTTACCGATGCAGCGCGAAGCATTGCCGCACATCATCGCTTCCGAGCCATCCGCATTGAAGATACGCATACTGAAGTCGGCCACTTTCGACGGACCAATCAGTACCAGTCCGTCCGAACCGATGCCCGTATGATACGCACTCCATGCAATCGCCGCCTGTTCCGGGTGGGCGATGGGGAATTTGTGTGTGTCGACGTAGATGTAATCATTGCCGGCTCCGTGCATCTTGGTAAACTTAATCGCTTTTGCCATTTTGATATTTTTATTCTTTAAGTTCTTTCTTTTTGATTTATTTCTTTTGCAAAAATATATCGCTTTGTTCTTATTTGAACTATAAATGTGTATTTTTATTTATATAAACAATTGCAACTTATAATCACATCGATTTAATGGAATAAATAAAGCAGATTGATAGTTGTTTTAATCAATCTGCTTTCAATTCGTTATTTTGTATGCTAATTATTTCGTTTGTCAGCCCGCCCAATAGGGGTGCATCAGCTATGCAAGTTGTCTTACAGGCGGTAAAGAAGCGCTCCGTGACACAAATGTTCGGAGTGGCAACTGTCCAGTGACAAAAAGCTAAGCTCAATCGTTTATTCATTATCCTTTTATTTTTCTGCGCACAAAGATACAAAAAAAGAGAGAATCCTACAAACGGAACTAGCCGAATGTAGGATTCATTTCCCAAAAATTGTGTGTGTTTATGCTAATTAGTCGATGACCTCAAAGCCTAAGTAAGGAACCAACGCCTTCGGCATGCGGATGCCTTCCGGAGTCTGGTTGTTCTCCAACAGGGCAGCTACGATACGCGGCAAAGCCAATGCAGAACCGTTCAACGTGTGGCAGAGCTCTGTCTTCTTGTCGGCGGTGCGGTAACGACATTTCAAGCGGTTGGCCTGATAGCTGTCGAAGTTGGACACGGAGCTAACCTCCAACCAACGTTTCTGAGCGGCAGAGAACACCTCGAAGTCGAAGCAGATAGAAGAGGTGAAGCTCATATCGCCGCCACAGAGGCGCAGGATACGGAACGGCAACTCCAGTTTCTTCAGCAAGCCCTCTACGTGAGCCAGCATCTCTTTGTGCGACTCTTTAGAGTGTTGCGGGGTATCGATGCGAACAATCTCTACCTTAGAGAACTCGTGCAAGCGGTTCAAACCACGAACATCTTTACCGTAAGAACCTGCCTCGCGACGGAAACACTCGGTGTAAGCGCAGTTCTTAATCGGCAACTCTTTCTCATCCAGAATCACGTCACGGTAGATGTTGGTGACAGGCACCTCAGCCGTCGGAATCAAGTAGAGGTCGTCCAGGTTGCAGTGGTACATCTGACCCTCTTTATCAGGCAGCTGTCCCGTACCGTAACCGGAAGCCTGGTTGACTACCGTCGGAGGCATAATCTCCAGATAGCCTGCGGCGCGAGCCTCATCGAGGAAGAAGTTGATCAAGGCACGTTGCAAGCGAGCACCTTTACCTTTATATACAGGGAAACCGGCACCGGTGATTTTCACACCCAGCTCAAAGTCGATCAGGTCGTACTTCTTTGCCAATTCCCAGTGGGGCAGTGCGTCCGCCGGAAGTTCGGGAATCACACCCTCCTGCTTCTCAACCACGTTGTCCTCGGCACCGAAACCTTCGGGAACCTCATCGTAAGGTACATTCGGAATGGTGTATAAGATGGTCTGCATTTCAGCAGCTGCATTGTCCATCTCCTCCTGGAGTGCTTTGTTGCCCTCTTTGATTTCAGCCACACGAGCTTTGGCACCTTCAGCCTCCGCTTTGTTACCGGCTTTCATCAAGGCACCGATGGATTTGGAGAGTGCATTGACCTCTGCCAGATTCTTATCCAAATTGTTTTGTGCGCTGCGTCTTTTGTCGTTGAGTGCTACCACTTGAGCGATGACCTGAGCGGCATCTTTGAAGTGTTTCTTTTCCAGACCGCGGATCACTGCGTCCGTGTTTTCTGTGATTTGTTTCAGTGTAAGCATATCTTTAGTTGTATTTTAAAATTCTGATGCTTGGGCAAAAGCCCGGACAAAGATAGGTAAATTTCGCGTATATTGCTCTCGCAAGGGTAAGAAATTTGATTTATAAGAAGAATTAACAAATCAGGCTGCTCTATTGATGAGAATTTCATTTATTTTTGTGGTTTTAAGAAAAATACTCCATGAACGAAGATTTAAAGCAAGCGTTAGAGGTGCTCCGTAAGGGAGGGGTGATCCTCTATCCGACAGATACTATTTGGGGCATCGGATGTGATGCTACCAATCCCGAGGCGGTAAAGAGAGTGTATGAAATCAAACATCGCGCTGACAGTAAGGCAATGCTTGTGCTGGTGGATTCGCCGGTGAAGGTGAATGCCTATGTCAAGGAGATGCCAGATATTGCCTGGGACTTGATCGACTTGACGACGAAGCCGCTCACCATTATCTATGACGGGGCGAAGAACTTGGCACCCAATCTGATTGCCGAGGATGGCAGCGTGGGCATTCGTGTCACTTCGGAGAACTTCTCGCAGCAGCTCTGCCTCCGCTTTAAGAAACCGATTGTCTCTACCTCTGCCAATATCAGTGGCGCACCTTCTCCCCACAACTTCAGTGAGGTGAGCGAGGAGATTAAAAGCTCGGTGGATTATGTGGTGACTTACCGTCAGGAGGAGATGTCGCAGCCCGCTCCTTCCAGCATCATCAAGTTGGGCGCGGGTGGCGAAGTGAAAGTAATTAGAGAATAACCTATATATAATAAGGTGTATCCGGAAGTATGAAAACAATGGTAGAAAATCCCGGTTTGTTAGAACGTATCTTGCTGTGGCGCGAAGAGCATATCAGCGAGAAGCGTTTCATTCTGCTCCTTAGTTTCTTTGTCGGTATCTTCACAGCCCTGGCGGCGATGATTCTGAAGTTCCTCATTCATGAGATTGAGTTCTTCCTGACCGATCACTTTGAGACGACGGGAGCCAACTGGCTCTATTTGATATATCCGGTGGTGGGTATCTTCCTCACCGGTCTTTTTGTGCGTAACGTGGTGAAGGATGATATCGGTCACGGCGTGACGAAAATCCTCTATGCCTTGTCGCGGCGACAGGGACGCATCAAGCGCCACAACATGTGGTCGTCGGTCATTGCCAGTGCCATCACCATTGGTTTCGGTGGTTCGGTGGGAGCCGAGGCGCCGATTGTGCTTACGGGTTCTGCCATTGGCTCCAACCTGGGCTCCACCTTCAAGATGGAGCATAAGACACTGATGTTGCTCATCGGTTGCGGTGCCGCGGGTGCGGTGGCCGGCATCTTCAAGGCGCCGATTGCCGGACTGGTCTTTACGCTGGAGGTGCTGATGATTGACCTGACCATGGCGTCGTTGCTGCCCTTGCTGATCAGTAGTGTCACGGCAACGGTGGTCTCCTACTGTTTCACCGGTACGCAAGCCATGTTCCGCTTCCATCTGGACGATCCCTTCGTGATGGAGCGTATCCCGCACGCCATCATCCTGGGTATTGCCTGCGGATTGGTGTCGCTCTACTTTACGCGCGCCATGGATGCCGTGGAGGATGTCTTTCGTAAATATCGCAATCCCTATATCAAACTGATCATCGGCAGTGTGATGCTGAGTATCCTGATCTTCCTCTTCCCGCCGCTCTACGGTGAGGGTTACAACACCATCGAACTGTTGCTGAACGGTACGACGCTGGCCGATTGGAACGAGGTGATGGACAATTCGCTCTTCTATGGCTACGGCAACTTGCTGCTGGTCTACCTGGCGCTCATCATCCTCTTTAAGGTCTTTGCCTCCAGTGCCACGAACGGTGGCGGCGGCTGCGGTGGTATCTTCGCTCCCAGTCTGTTTCTGGGCTGTATCACAGGTTTCATCGTGTCGCGCGTGTGCAACCATTTCTCGTGGGGCCCCTACGTTCCCGAGAAGAACTTCGCCCTGCTGGGTATGGCGGGTGTGATGTCGGGTGTGATGCACGCACCGCTCACCGGCATCTTCCTGATTGCCGAGTTGACGGGTGGTTACGACTTGTTCCTCGCGTTGATGATTGTTTCTGTGAGTGCCTACCTCACCATCATTGTCTTTGAGCCGCACAGTATCTACTCGATGCGTCTGGCCAAGAAGGGTGAGTTGCTGACGCACCACAAGGACCGCGCCGTGTTGACGTTGATGACGGTGGATAGTGTGATTGAGAAGAACTTTGACAAGGTCTCTCCCGAGATGGATTTGGGCGAGATGGTGTCGGTCATCTCCAAAGCCAAACGTAACCTCTTCCCGGTGGTCAACAAGGAGGGTGAGTTGCTCGGCGTGGTGGTGCTCGATGACATCCGTAACATCATGTTCCGTCAGGAGCTCTACCATCGCTTCACGGTGCGCAAGTTCATGACGGCTGCTCCGGCGCAGCTGCGGGTGGACGACTCGATGGATGCGGTGATGGCGAAGTTTGACGAGACGCATGCCTGGAACCTTCCGGTGGTGGATGCCGACGGAAAATACATGGGCTTTGTCTCTAAGTCGAAAATCTTTAACACCTATCGACAGGTGTTGGTGGATTTCTCGGCAGAATAAGAATAACCCAGACAAACTATAACTATACAATGGACAAGAAAGATTTAAGAATCATCTATATGGGCACTCCGGAGTTTGCCGTTGAGAGCCTGCGCGCCCTGGTGGAGGGTGGATATAATGTGGTGGCGGTGGTGACCATGCCTGATAAACCGATGGGTCGTCATGGCAGTGTGTTGCAACCCAGTCCGGTAAAACAGTACGCGGTGAGCCAAGGACTGAAGGTGCTTCAGCCGGAGAAGCTGAAGGCGGAGAGTTTCGTGGAGGAGCTTCGCGCGCTGAGAGCCGACTTGCAGATTGTGGTGGCTTTCCGTATGTTGCCGGAGGTGGTGTGGAGCATGCCTCCCATGGGTACCTTCAACTTGCACGCTTCGTTGCTTCCGCAGTACCGTGGTGCTGCGCCTATCAACTGGGCGGTGATAAACGGCGACAAGGAGACGGGTATTACGACTTTCTTCTTGAAGCAGGAGATTGATACGGGCGAGATTATTCAGCAGGTGCGTGTCCCCATTGAGGAGGAAGATAACGTGGGGGTTGTTTACGACCGTCTGATGAATCTGGGTGGTAAGCTGGTGACGGAGACGGTGGACAATCTGCTGAACGGCACGGTGACCACCATTCCGCAGGAGCAGCTGATGAAGGAGAACGAACCGTTGCGTCCGGCGCCGAAGATCTTTAAGGAGACTTGCCGCATCGACTGGAACCTGTCGCAGAAGCAGGTGTACGACTTTATCCGTGGTTTGGCTCCTTATCCCGCAGCGTGGACCGAATTGCACGCACCGGGTGCGGCTCCGCAGGTGCTGAAGATTTATGAGGCGAAGAAGAGTGGGGTGGCTCCCTCGCATCCCGTGGGGACGGTGGTCATCGATAAGCATAGCTTCCGCGTGGCGGTGAGCGACGGCTATCTCGAACTGACCGAGCTCCAGTTGGCGGGCAAGAAGCGCCTTCGTGTAGAAGATTTCCTTCGCGGCTTCAAGGCTGAAGAGGGACTGACTGTAGAATAACCAAAAAAAGATAGATATGAACCCTATGATTTCCCCTTCTTTGCTGTCGGCCAACTTTGCCGATTTGCGAAGTGATTTGGAGATGATTAACCGCAGTGAGGCGGATTGGCTTCACTTGGATGTGATGGATGGTGTCTTTGTGCCCAACATCTCTTTTGGCTTTCCGGTACTGAAGTATGTGGCGGAGCTGAGTGAGAAACCGCTGGATGTGCACTTGATGATTGTGGAACCTTCGAAGTTTATCGCGGAGGTGAAGGCGCTCGGGGCACTGATGATGAATGTGCATTACGAGGCATGTACGCACTTGCATCGCACGGTGCAGCAAATCAAGGATGCCGGTATGAAGGCGGGTGTCACGTTGAACCCTGCCACTCCGGTGAGTCTCTTGCAGGACATCCTGCCGGAGCTGGATATGGTGTTGCTGATGAGTGTCAACCCGGGTTTCGGCGGTCAGCAGTTTATCCCGAACACGCTGAACAAGGTGCGTGCGTTGCGCGAACTGATTGCGGCCACCGGCTCGCATGCCTTGATTGAGGTGGACGGAGGTGTCAACCTGACCACCGGTCGTCAGTTGGTGGATGCCGGCTGTGACATTCTGGTGGCGGGCAACAGCATCTTCCGCGCACCGGATCCGGAAGCGATGATTCATGATTTGAAACAACTCTGAATTTGAACGTAGGGTGAGACCGGACGAGCAAACCAACGAGGCTTTTTCAGCCACCGAATCGGCTTGGGTGGATTTTCTTACGTTGGGGGCTCGGCGCGATCATGCACAGCAGGAGTTTCGCCCCGACCACTATCCGATGGTGCGTTGGGTACTTCCCTGGCTGTTCGGCTTGGTGGCAGGTTTCCTCTTGCCGGCACTCTCCTTATGGTTCGTACTTTTGCTGGGCGGGGCCTTCTTGGCTTCGCTCTTCTATTTTTACCGCTTCCGCGACGGACGTTTCGGTGCTGTGTTGCTGTTGTTGCTCTGCTGGATGGGAGTGGGGTATAGTCAGTACCAGGCGCATCGACTCCATCCTGCCTGGAGCCCGCGAATGCACTGCTACACGGCGACGGTGCTGGAATCGCCCGTGGAGAAGAGTCGCTCGCTGCAACTCTCCGTGGAGATGGAGGGCCATCGGCGTGTGGTGCTCTATCTGGCGAATGATTCCCTGGCGCAGACCCTGCGGATGGGCGACCGTCTCTGTCTGGAGGCGCAGGTGGTATTGCCGCATGATTCCTTGGCGCAGGGGGAGTTTGATTACGCTTCCTACCTGCTCTCGCACAACTACTCCGGCACGGCGTATGTGGCGTCCGGCTATTGGAGCAAGCTCTCCACCCATGCCCCCTTGTCGCTGAAGCAACGCGCCTTGGCCCTGCGTGAACGCCTGCTGTCGGTCTACCGACGATTGGGCTTCGAGGGCGAGTCGTTGGCGGTGCTCTCTGCCTTGACGCTGGGCGATAAGAGCGGACTGCCGACAGAGACGCGCGACCTCTTTTCGGTCACCGGTGTAGGTCATGTCTTGGCACTCTCCGGTCTGCATGTGGGCATCCTCTATGTATGTGTCCTTTTCCTCTGTTCCCGACTCTATCTCGGTCGTTTCACCCCTTGGCTCCGCTGCTTGCTCCCCATCGTGTTGCTATGGGTCTTCGCTTATGTCACAGGCTTGTCGGTCTCCGTGGTGCGTGCCGTGGTGATGTGCTCCTTGCTGGCCCTGCAACGTCAGTTCCATCGGGAGACTCCACCCATCAATGCGCTCCTCTTTGCCGCTTTTGTAACTACCCTCTACAATCCCTACGTGCTCTACGACCTCGGTTTCCGACTGTCGTACACTGCCGCAGCGGCCATTTTGCTCTTTTACCCCTTTGTGGAGCGGCTGGGCCATCCGCAGAATCGCCTGCTCAACTACTTTTGGGGCATTCTTTCGCTCTCATTGATTACGCAAGTGGCGGTGGCACCCTGGCTCTTCCAAGCCTTCGGCAGCTACTCTTCCTATTTCCTCTTGGGCAATTTCTGGGCGCTTCCATTCACCTTTGTGCTGGTGGTTGGTGCCCTGCTGATGCTGGGATGCGGTTGGTTCCCGTTGTTGCAAACGGGTGTCGCCGCGGTGCTCAAGGGAGCATTGTCACTCTTCCTCAGTGGACTGCAGGCGCTCTCTGCACTGCCTCATGCCTCCATGAAGATCGTGGCGCCTTCCACGCTCACCCTATGCTGTTTCTACCTGATGCTTTTCTTGCTACTTGCCTATCTCCATCAGCGGAAGCCCAAGCAACTCTGCCTGTCACTTACCTTCGGCCTGCTGACTTGCCTCTCGCAGAGTTACACCCTGCTGCGTCCCTCACCGGCCTACCTGCTCTTCCGTCCCACCCCTCGCGGTACTTCTATCTTGGGGGCAGAAAGGGGAGAGAAGCCTGTCTATCTCTCATCATCGGATAGCCTGGGCTTGATTATCTTCCAAGGAAAACGCCTCTTGAGTGTGAGAAATTTTCGTTGGAGTCGTTTTGAAACAGCCCATCCCTTACCCATTGACTACCTATTGCTCTCTGCCCGTTACCGGGGAAGTGTGGCGGATCTACAACATCTCTTCCAAATTCGTCAAGTTATACTCTCCACTGCGGAATCATCCTCCGAAGAGAACGTGCAACGACTCTATGAAGAGTGCCGGCAG
>CAYSOW010000021.1:0-25173 GCA_964432715.1 uncultured Bacteroides sp. | reverse complement strand
CCCTCTATCTTTGTCAGGAAAGCCTTGGCACTACCGAAGTTGAGGTACAAATCCAGACGCACCGGCAAGTGATTATCATCGTCCGTGACGTAGAAGGTAATCACCTCCTTCTCCTTTTTCTTATTATTATCCTTATACTCCACCAACGAGAAGACCAGACAGCGGTAGATGGTACCGTCATCCGTCTTGAAACGCTCCGTGCCGCGGAAAATCAACGTCTGATCCTCCACCTTCACGCCCGTGGCCATGGGGAAGTGCAACTTGTCACCCTTCTTCATGCCCGACGCACTCAGCGTACGCGCATGCGCCAAAAGGCTCAGCATATCATACACCTTGCGATTCTCCACCGTCTCCGAGTGGCGCGGCTCCTTATTCTTCTTCCAGCGACTCTGGTTCACCGTCACCTTCCCGTCCGCATAAGTAAAGAAAATCTCATCCTTGGTGTACTTCTTCCCCTCTTCCGCCCGTTTGCAGAAGTAGAAAGGCGCCATCTTCTCAGACATCACACTCTCCAGCGTATCACGCATCACAAAGAAAGCATCCGCCTTCTTGCTGCCCTTGGTACGCAGAAAGCTACGCAGAGCCGGTTGTCCGTGGTGCGTAATCGACGAGTTCGTAAACTCCGCCGTACCCGCCTTCACCCAGACAAACTTCCAGTTGAAGTACAAGTCGTACTCCAACCGCTCCGCCGTCTTCGACGGAGCCTCCGTGGTGCCCGCCATCGCCATAGGCATCCAGCCGAGCATCAGTCCGATTAATATGATCCAGCAATGTTTCATCTATGAATTCTTTTGACGCAACCGTTCCAAGTTGCGGTCTTTAGCCGTTTTCTTCTTCGACTCTTCTTTCGTTTTCTTAATCTCCGCAGGTTTCTGCTTCTCTACAGGCGTCGCCTCCACGTTCCAGTCCTGCTCCACATCCCACATCGCCTTCAGGTCGATAGATTGTGGATAGTAGTAGACCTCCTCCGCCGGGGTGTGCGTCTCATAGAGACCCGGATCCCAAGTACCGTTTCCGTTACGGTCGTTGAAGAGGCGCAAGTAGTACTTGCCCGGCTTCACAAAGTAGAAGTCGGCGCGACCGTTCTTCACCGGTGCCGAACGCAGCGGAGTGTCTTGAGCCGAGAGCAACTGCACCACGCCTTGCGGCATGCCCGGCACCTTCACAAAGAGCGTACTATACTCATCGAGCGAAGGCACCTTCAGCGACTGCTCCAACGGGCCCGACACAAGTCCGTAGATACTCTCAAAGGCAAGAGAATCAACCGACACCTTATACTCCTGCTCCGGGCGCCACTCCGCATAAAGATTATACGAGCGAATCTGCTCCCCGTCGGGTTCTATCACAAACGGAATCTCCGTCCAGAGCGTATCCACCTTATTAAATACATGCACCGCCGCCGTATCGAAACGCGCCAACGGCTCCTCAAACGAGAGCTTCAGGGTGGCATTCAAATCGAACGTACCCGTAGGAGAGAGCGTCACCTTCAGCGCCGCCTTCGGCGGGATGGTATCTGTCCGTTCCGGATTCTTCTTCAGTTTCTTCTTCATCTCCTTCTCCCACTCCTCGAGTTTCTGCGCCGCCTCCTTGGCAATCTGCGCCCGCGTCTTCTTCGGAGCCAGTTCCAGCGTATCGGTGCGCGACGAGAGTTTACCCAACGTATCCGTAGCCAGATAAGTGAGTTCCATCTGCAACGTGTCGAGGTTGTAGACCGTAGAGTCCTTAATCCAGTAATGAATGGTATCGTTGCGCAGCGTATGCTCAATCACCAGCGACTCCTTCTCATCGAAGTTCAAGCCACGGAAAATCGGCAAGGTATCTGCCGGCACGGCAAAGTAGAGCGAGAATTTAGAGGGAGTCAAGCGCTCACTCTTAGAGAGATACTGAAAATCAGGCGTCTCCGTAAAGGCGCGCAACACAATGTTATCCGGCAGGAAGTGCGTGTAGGGCACCTGACGGATAGAGTCGAACGTCAGCGAATCGCGCCACACCGTATCCTGACGGATGGCCGGTTCGAACGAAGGTTGAATGATCTCATCCGAGAAAGCAATCATCTCGCTCTTCTGATCAAACATAAAGTTCTGATTGATATCATTGAGCGCATAGATGCGATAGCTGCCCGGCGCCACGCCACGAATCACAAAGTGACCGCGACTGTCGGTACGTGCCACACGCTCCAGCGGAAGTTTCACGAAAGCAGAATCCTCCTGATTGGCATGCAAGCCCACCAAGATACCCTTCACCGGCTCCAGGTTGGAAGCGTCAATCACGGTGCCCGCCACCTCCATCGTATCAATCACCTCTCCCGTGGAAAAGGTAAACGTATAGTTGCCCAACGGGTTCTCCTCGTTGTTATCCACGATGGCGTCAGAGAAGTCGATGGTGTAAGTGGAAGCCTCCTTCAGCGTGTCTGCCAAAGCCACCACCACCTTCTTACCACTCACCTTGATCTCCGCCTGTTCCAGCTGAGGAGGAGAAATCACCACCTTCTCGGAGGCATTCTCCAGTTTAATAAACTCATCAAACTCGATGGAAATCTTCTTGTTCTTATTATTAAGCGCAAAAGGAGCCGGCGAGGTACGAATCACCTTGGGCGGTGTCTCGTCATACGGACCGCCGTCGGGCGAGCCGATACTGGCACACGAATAGAGCACCAGGAAGCAGAGCGCACACGCAGCCTCCACTCCCCTCTTCCATCGGTTGTAAGTTTTCTTATCTTTCATCTTCGTTCTAGTTTCTATCTATCTTTTCAAGCTTGACCGTTCAACGGCAATAATTCATCCATATACTCACGTGAGTTGCAGAGGCGGGGCACCTTATGCTGGCCACCCAACTTGCCCTTTGCTTTCAACCAGTCGTGGAAGAGGTTGGGACGAGCCACTACCACCTCCAGCGGTTGCAACGTGATGTTCTTATAGCGTTTCGCCTCGTAGTCGGAGTTAATCTCCTGCAACGAGCGATCGAGCACTTCCGAGAAGTGTTGCAGCGAGTCGGGCATCTGTTCAAACTCCACCAGCCACTGGTGACGGCACTTGGCTTCGGCATCCATGAAGACCGGTGCTGCAGTGTAGTCCAGGATGCGCGCACCTGTCTCGGCACACGCACGAATCAATCCCTTCTCGGCATTGTCCACAATCAGCTCCTCGCCGAAAGCATTGATGAAGTGCTTCGTGCGACCGGTGATTACGAACTGATACGGAGTTTTGTTGGTAAACTTCACCGTATCGCCAATCATATAACGCCACAAACCGCACGAAGTGCTGATGAGCATGGCGTAATTCTTGCCCAACTCTACGCCCTCCAACGGAACAACGCGGGGATTAGGGCGACCGAAGTCCTCCATCGGCATAAACTCATAGAAGACATCGTAATCAATCATCAGCGTCAGCCACTGCTTCGAGGGGTCGGTCTGCACACCGAAGAAGCCCTCACTAGCGTTGTAAGTCTCCACATAATGCATGCGATCACTGCGAATCAACTGCTTGTAGAGGTCGCGATAAGGTTCAAAACTGATACCACCGTGGAAGAAAACCTCCAAATCGGGCCACACCTCCTCCAAGCCGCTCTTGCCGGTAATCTCCATCACACGCTTCAGCACCGCCAGCATCCAGGAAGGAACGCCCGAGAGGTTGGTGACATGCTCATGAATGGTGCTGCGCGCTATCTTCTCCATCTTCTCCTCGAAGTCGCTCAGCAGCGCGATTTTCTTCTCCGGCACACGAATCAAGTTCACCAACGGGTTCACATTCTGAATCAAGATAGCCGACAAGTCGCCCACCAAGCTATGCTTCAGGTTGTAGTTGGGTGCGTGACTGCCGCCCAAGATCAAACCCTTGCCGGAGAACATGCGGCTCTCCGGATTATTATGTAAATAGGACGCCACGCAGTCCGTGCCACCGGCGTAATGGATGCGGTGCAATCCCTCCTTACTGACAGGAATAAACTTACTCTTGTCGTTCGTCGTACCCGACGACTTGGCATACCACTGCACACGACCCGGCCAAAGCAAATCTGCCTCGCCCTGACGCATCCGCTCCACATAGCCTTTAATCTCCTCGTACGTCTGTACGGGTACCAGCTTCTGATAATCTTCATAAGAACGGATGTTCGCATAGTCATGTTCATTTCCCCATTGGGTATCGGCAGCCCGAGACACGAGAGAGTGAAGCACTCCGTTTTGTATTTCAAAAGGTTTGACAGCATATGAGTCAATCGCCTTCTGACGGTTCACAAAGAGCCTTCCTATTAGTTTCGTAGAATTCATTTTGCTATTTTGTAATTCCTATATTCTTTTTATGGCGACAAAAATAGCGTAAACTTTTGAAAATACCTATCTTTGCATCAAGTTTTAGGTTTAAACAGTTCGAATCGCTTCAAAAAGAGGAGGAAACATGAGAATAGGTATCTTGACTTCCGGCGGTGATTGTCCGGGTATTAACGCGACCATCCGCGGTGTTTGCAAGACGGCCATCAACCATTATGGCATGGAGGTGTACGGCATCCACAGCGGGTTTCAGGGATTGATTGATGACGACATGGAGCAACTTACGGAGCGTTCCATGACGGGACTTCTGAATCTGGGTGGGACCATTTTAGGCACTTCCCGGGAGAAACCTTTCAAGAAACATACTTCCTCGCTCGACACGGAGGATAAGCCGGCGCTGATGCTGAAGCATATCAAGGAGCGCGCACTGGATTGCATCGTCTGCATCGGTGGCAACGGCACGCAGAAGACGGCGGCCAAAATGGCTGAGATGGGAATCAATGTGGTTTCCATTCCGAAAACCATCGATAATGATGTGTGGGGCACCGACCTCTCCTTCGGCTTCGACACGGCGGTGAGCATCGCCACGGAGGCCATCGACCGACTTCACTCTACGGCCAGCTCGCACAAGCGGGTGATGGTGATTGAGGTGATGGGCCACAAGGCGGGATGGATTGCGCTGCACAGCGGCATGGCGGGCGGCGGTGATGTGATTCTGCTGCCGGAACTTCCTTATAACATTCACAACATCGGCAATGCCATTATCAATCGCTTGAAGAAGGGCAAGCCTTACAGCATCGTGGTGGTGGCTGAGGGCATCACGACCGACCCGGAGCGCAAGAAACGGGCGGGCGAATATATTGCGCAGGAGATTGAGTATGAAACGGGCTTCGAGACGCGCGAAACGGTGCTGGGCTACATTCAGCGCGGTGGTTCGCCCACGTCGTTCGACCGCAACCTGGCCACTCGTATGGGCGGTCACGCCACGGAGATGATTGTACGCGGCGAGTTCGGACGGATGGTGGCACTGCAGGGGGCACACATGACCTCCATTCCTCTCTCGGAAATTACCGGCAAACTGAAGTTGGTGCCTGCCAACCATGAGTTGATTGTGGAGGGCAAAAAGATGGATATTTGCTTCGGATAGTCCACGCAGGTTCATTTTGTACTCAAAAGATGTTAATAAGACAACCTTTGCTGCGTTCGTTGCGTTATCTTTGCGGCGAAATCGAAACGATGGAGTTCGCTGAGATGACAAAAAGAATATTAACAACCAAATTTTGTAACAAATGAAAGTATTTTTATTGGCCCTCTCATTCTTGATGGCAAGCACCTTTACTAGCGTTCAGGCACAGTCGGTTAAAACTCAGAACAAGCCGCAGCAGGAGCAGCGCAAAGACGACAAGAATCAGAGTAACAACCAAAGCTGCTGCCAGAACAACAAGAACGACAAGCAGCAGAAAAACAACCAAAGTTGCTGCCAACAGAGCAAAAACGGCCAGTGCAGCTGCAAAGAGTGCAACAAGAGTAGCAAGAAATGCCTTTGCAAAGAGGGCAAGAAGTGCGAAAAATGCCAGAAATGCGAAGAGAAAAAAGAGTTGAAGGAGCAGAAAAAAGAGCAGAAAGAGCAAAGAAAAGAGGAAAAGAAGGAGCAAAAGGAGCAGAAGCAACAAGAGAAACAGCAGCAGAAGCAACAGAACGCTTCTCGTCGCTAAGCGTAGTTCCAAAGCTTTCAACGAATAAGCTGAGGGTGTGTCGAGGTCGATGCACCCTCTTTTTTTTACCGTTTTTCTTGAATAACCTGCTTTTTTTCTGTTACTTTGCAGATAGAAATCAACTTAGTGAATTGCAATGAGTCCTTTGAACTTCACACATATCCTGACGCAGGTGGTGGATGAGCTTTCGGAAAGCGAATCATACCGTGGTTTGTTCCATCAACATCGGGATGGTGACCCACTTCCTTCGGCCAAGGCCTTACGTAAGATGATCGACCTGGCACGTTCCATTCTATTCCCCGGATATTATGGAAATTCCACGGTCAACAGTCGTACGCTTAATTATCACATCGGCGTAAACACCGAACAACTATTCAACAATCTGACTGAGCAGATTCTGGCGGGACTTTGTTTCGCCGAGCATGACGACAATGACCCGCAGATTCAGGAGGTGCTCCGTGAACAGGCGGCTTACCTCTCCGCGCTCTTTATCGCTACGCTGCCGGAACTGCGACGCATCCTGGCCACCGATATCGAAGCGGCCTACAACGGAGACCCCGCTGCTACGGACTTCGGAGAGATTATCAGTTGTTACCCCGTCATTCGGGCACTGACCAACTACCGCATTGCACACGAGTTG
Source organism: uncultured Bacteroides sp. (assembly GCA_964432715.1). Lineage (GTDB taxonomy): Bacteria > Bacteroidota > Bacteroidia > Bacteroidales > Bacteroidaceae > Phocaeicola_A. The sequence continues at coordinate 18,554 of CAYSOW010000021.1, read as the reverse complement.
CTGAAACTGGGGGTTCCCTTGATTCCGCGTATCATCACGGAGCTGGCACACTCAGAGACGGGCATCGACATTCACCCGGGTGCCGAGATTGGTCACCACTTTACCATCGACCATGGCACCGGTGTCGTGATTGGCGCCACTGCCATCATCGGCAATAACGTGAAGCTCTACCAGGGTGTCACCTTGGGAGCCAAAAGCTTTCCCTTGGACGAGCACAACAACCCGATTAAGGGGATTCCTCGCCACCCGATTCTGGAGGACGACGTCATCGTCTACTCTAACGCCACCATCCTGGGCCGTATCACCATCGGCAAAGGGGCAACCATCGGCGGTAACATCTGGGTGACAGAAGATGTGCCCGCCGGCGCAAGACTTGTACAAAAGAAATAACAAACACATAACATGAAAGAATTCGACTTGATTGCCAAGACCTTTCAGGGACTGGAAGAGGTACTGGCCAAAGAACTTACAGCTTTAGGTGCAAACAACATTGAAATCGGACGCCGCATGGTTTCGTTCACCGGAGATCAGAAGATGATGTATAAAGCCAACTTCTGTCTGCGTACGGCCATCCGTATCTTGAAACCCATCAAGACCTTCACCGCAAAGAGTGCGGACGAGGTGTATGAGGCGGTGAAAGCCATCAACTGGGACGAGTATCTCACGACGAAGTCCAGCTTTGCCGTAGATGCGGTGGTGTTTTCCGACGAGTTTCGCCACTCTAAGTTCGTGGCCTATAAGGTGAAGGATGCCATTGTCGACTACTTCCGCGAGAAGACCGGCGAACGTCCTTCGGTGCGCATCAACCGCCCCGACTTGGCGCTCAACATCCATATTGCGCAAAACCAGTGTACGCTCTCGTTGGATAGCTCCGGCGAGTCGCTCCACCGTCGCGGCTACCGTCAAGAGGCGGTAGAGGCTCCGCTGAACGAGGTGTTGGCGGCCGGCATGATTCTGATGACGGGCTGGCAAGGGGAGTGCGATTTGATTGACCCGATGTGTGGTTCGGGTACTATCCCCATCGAGGCGGCTTTGATTGCCCGCAACATGGCTCCGGGTCTCTTCCGCAAGGAGTATGCTTTTGAGAAGTGGAACGACTTCGACCAGGCGCTCTTCGACGAGATTTATAACGACGATTCTCAGGAACGTGAGTTTACACATAAAATTTACGGATTCGACAACAATCCGAAGGCGAACGAGATTGCGATGCACAATGTGAAGGCGGCAGGCTTGTCGCGCGACATCGAGCTGCGCATCCAGCCGTTCCAACAGTTTGAGCAGCCGAAGGAGAAGGCGATTATCATTACGAACCCGCCTTACGGTGAGCGTATCTCTTCGGGCGACTTGCTGGAGCTTTACAAGATGATCGGTGAGCGCTTGAAACATGCCTTTACCGACAATGACGCGTGGATTCTGAGCTACCGCGAGGAGTGCTTCGACCAGATTGGCTTGAAGCCTTCGGTGAAGGTGCCTCTCTTCAACGGTGCGTTGGAGTGTGAGTTCCGCAAATATCAGATTTTCAGCGGTAAGTATAAGGAGTTCCGCCAGAACAGCGACGAGGAGTTCAAGCCGAAACGCGAAGAGGCTCCGCGCAAGAACCGCAGCAACAAGTCGTTCGATAAGCGTCCGCTCCGTCGCGACAAGAAAGAGGGCGAAGGTTTCGAGGGTCGCAGATTCGGTCGCAAGAGCGAGGGCGAAGGCTTCGAGGGCAGAGAGCGCAGAGAAAGTCGCTTCGGTGGCGAGCGCAAGAGTCGTTTCGAAGGAGGCGAGCGCAAGAGCCGCTTCGAGGGCGAGGAACGCAAAGGTCGCTTCGGCAAAGAGCGTCGTCCGTCACGCGACATCGATTCGAAGGGAGGTCGCCGATTCAACGAGCGCAAATTTGGCGAGCGTAAGTTCGGCGAACGCAGTTTTGACAGAAAGAACAAATTCGACAATCCATCTAGAAATATTGAGAGCAACCATGAAGAGAATAACTAGAAGCCTGTTTTTCATTCTTCTGAGTATGAGTATGATGACTACGGCACAAGAGAAAAAAGAGTTTACCCTGGACGACTTGACGCCCGGTGGTAGTAACTATTACAACTGCGCGGTACGACCGCTGCGCGGCATCAAGTGGTGGGGCGATGTATGCCTCCGTGCCGATGTGGAAGAGGCGATGCAGATAGATCTGCGTTCCGGCAAGGAGACCCCATTCATCAGTCTCTCTGATGTGAACGAGGCCATCAGCCAGCAGGCTTTTCCTGCCAACTTCAGCAAGAAACTGAAACCGCTGCGTCAGTTGGGTTACGTCACTTTCCCGAAGGCAGAGGAACCGGTGATGCGCTGCGAGCTGCGTGACGAGGAGAGCGGGGTGTATGATGCCTTCTACAACTTCCAGCAAAAGAAGTTTGTGCGCATCTATCTGCTGGCATCCGCTCAACAGGGCGCTGCCGAGAACCTCGACTATTGCACGGCGAACGAGATGACTGCCTACACGGTGGGCCGCAACTTGTTAGTGTCCGGTCAGGCCAAACAAGCCATTCAGATTAATCCGAAATATGAGGGTGACGCAAAGAACGACCCGGAGCGTGAGGTGGTGTATGGTCACACCATCCACCGCGATGAGTTCGGTGTTACGAAGGGTACCTTCTGGAGCCCGAAAGGCACTTACCTGGCTTTCTATCGTCAGGACGAGAGCATGGTGGCCGACTATCCGCAGGTGGATATCTCGACACGTATTGCCACGCTGGTGCCCGACAAGTACCCGATGGCGGGATGTACCAGTCACAAGGTCACTGTCGGTGTGTATGACACCCGCAACGGAAAGGTGCACTACCTGCAGGCAGGCGACCCGACCGACCGTTACTTCACCAACCTGACTTGGAGTCCCGACGAGCAGCGCATCTATCTCATCGAGCTGAACCGCGACCAGAACCATGCGGAGCTGGTGGCTTACAACGCAGCAACCGGTGAGAAGGAGGAGGTGATCTACGAGGAGAAACATCCGAAATATGTGGAGCCGCTTCATCCGCTCACTTTCCTGCCGTGGAACAATCAGCAGTTTATCTACCAGTCGCAACGCGACGGCTTCAACCACCTCTACCTGTTCGATTTGAGCAAGAAGGGGGCACAGCCGGAGACCTTCCAGCAAGCCAAAGCCGGAGGTACTTATCGCGAGAGCGTTAAGGTGACTCCGATGACCTCGGGCAACTGGCTGGTAACGGAACTGGTAGGCTTCAATCTGAAGAAGAAAGAGGCGATTATAGCAAGCACGGAAGTCTCTCCGACACAGGAGAATCTCTATGCGGTGGAGTTCAGCAAAGGTACCCGTCGCGCACTCTGCAACGGCGAGGGTGTACACTTCCCCATCCTCTCTCCTTCCGGCAACTATCTGGTGGATCGCTACACCTCACCGACGGTTCCGTACAACACCGAGCTGGTGAATACAGCCAACGGTCGCCGCGTATTGTTGAACGAGGCGAAGGACCCCTGGACGGCTTACAACGTGCCTTCCATCGAGATGGGAACCATCAAGGCGGCAGACGGGGTGACCGACCTCTACTACCGTTTGACGAAACCGTCTAACTTTGATCCGAATAAGAAATACCCCGCCATCATCTATGTATACGGCGGACCGCACGCACAGTTGGTGCTCTCATCCTACCGCTACTTCGCCCGTTCATGGGAGGTCTACATGGCTCAGCAGGGCTACATTCTGCTGACAGTCGACGGTCGCGGAAGTGACCATCGCGGCATCGAGTTCGAGAACTGCACCTTCCGCTACCTCGGTCAGGAGGAGGCAAAGGACCAGCTGAAGGCGGCTGAGTTTCTGAAGTCCCTGCCCTACGTCGACGGCGACCGCCTCGGTGTGCATGGCTGGAGCTTCGGTGGCTACATGACCATCAACCTGATGCTCACCTACCCCGACTTGTTCAAAGTGGGTGTAGCCGGCGGACCGGTCATCGACTGGAAATATTATGAGGTGATGTACGGCGAGCGCTACATGGATACGCCCGAAGCCAATCCGGAGGGTTACAAAGCGCGCAGCCTCAACGAGCGTGCCGGCAACCTGAAGGGTCGTTTGCAGATTATCTACGGTGGCAATGACCCCACCTGCGTGCCGCAGCACACCCTCTCCTTCATCCGCAGCAGCATCGACCAAGGCACCCATCCCGACCTCTTCGTTTATCCGGGTCAGGGACACAACATGGCCGGCAAAGACCGCGTGCATCTGGAGGAGCACATCACACGCTACTTTAACGATTTCTTGAAATAACGAAATAACAATAACGACCATAAACAACGACGATATATGAAAATATTACTGTTAGGATCGGGCGGACGCGAACATGCGTTGGCCTGGAAGATTGCCCAGAGTCCCAAAGTGGACCGATTGTTCATCGCTCCGGGAAATGCCGGAACGGCTGAGACCGGCACCAATGTAGCCCTTTCTTTGGAGAACGACTTCGCCGAGGTGAAGAAGTTTGTAGCCGAGGAGGGAATCGACATGGTAGTAGTGGGTCCGGAAGACCCGTTGGTAAAAGGTATCTACGACAGTTTTAAGCAGGATGCTACGGTGAGCCGCATCCCCGTCATCGGTCCCTCGAAAGCAGGTGCCGTGTTGGAGGGTAGCAAGGAGTTCGCCAAAGGATTCATGCAACGTCATCACATCCCTACTGCAGGTTACAAGAGCATCACGGCCGAGAATCTGGAGGAGGGCATCGCTTTCCTGGAGAGCCTGCAGGCGCCTTACGTACTGAAGGCCGACGGTCTTTGCGCCGGTAAGGGTGTATTGATTCTCTCCGACCTGGAAGAGGCGAAGAAGGAGTTGCGCGCCATGCTCGAAGGTATGTTCGGCAATGCTTCGGCTACGGTGGTCATTGAGGAGTTCCTCAGTGGCATCGAATGCTCGGTGTTCGTTATCACAGACGGCAAGAACTACAAGATTCTGCCGGAAGCGAAGGACTACAAACGCATCGGCGAGGGCGACAAAGGCTTGAACACCGGTGGTATGGGTTCCATCTCGCCGGTACCGTTCGCTACCCCCGAGTGGATGAAGAAGGTGGAAGAGCGCATCATCGCACCGACCGTACAGGGTTTGGCCGAGGAGCAGATTGACTACAAAGGCTTTATCTTCTTCGGATTGATTAACGTGAAGGGCGAGCCGATGGTGATTGAATACAACGTTCGTATGGGCGACCCGGAGACGGAGAGCGTTATGCTGCGTATCAAGAGCGACTTGGTCGATCTGTTTGAAGGGGTGGCTCAGGGCAACCTGAACGAGCGCACGCTGGAGATTGACGAGCGTACGGCGGTGAGTGTCATGCTGGTTTCGGGTGGTTATCCGGGCAGCTACGTGAAAGGCTACCCCATCAGCGGTTTGGACCAGGTGAAGGAGAGCATTGTCTTCCACGCCGGCACCAAGTTGGCCGAGGGTCAGGTGGTGACCAACGGTGGACGCGTATTGGCCATCAGTTCTTACGGTAAGGACAAGGCCGATGCACTGGCTAAATCATTTGTCAATGCGCAGAAGGTGGAGTTCCAGGACAAGTACTTCCGCAGAGACATCGGTTTCGACTTATAATTCATTGGAATGACGAGAAAAAGATACTTACAAGAGCAGATCACCACAGGGAGCTTCACGCTGCCTGTGGTGATTGTGTTCACGCTTGTCTGGTGGTTCTTCCATCGCGAGGCGGCGGACGACTGGATTCGACCGGGGGTGGGTTATGCCTGGATGGCGCTCAACGCGTTCTTGCTGGCGCTGCTCAACAACCGATTCTCCCTGATTCGTCTGCATACGCAGTTTCATGTGGTGCTCTTCTTTCTGCTGACGAGCACCCTGCTGCCTGCTGCCTTCTCCTACGGACAGGCCGCACTGACCTGCTATCTGCTGGCGGGCTACGCACTCTTTAAGAGTTACCAGCGCGTGGAGCCGGTGGGAGAGATCTTCACGAGCTTCTTGTGGATAGGTATCGCCTCGTTGTTCTTTCCGCCGATTCTCTACTTCGTACCGTTGTTCTACCTCGGTGCGCAGCTGTTTCAGGCGTTTACCCTTCGCACCCTCTTTGCGGGAATCGTGGGCTTGCTCCTTCCCTACTGGGTGTTGCTTACCTATATTGTTACAACCGGCACGTGGGATTGGTTCGTTGATTGGGCCTATCAGCTGCAACCGGTTCTGGAGATTTCTTATGAGGGTTGGGGCGTTCCCAGCATTCTGTCGTTCTCGTTTGTGGCATTGCTCACCATACTGGGAGCCATCCACTGCCTGACGAACAACTATGCCGACCGCATCCGCACACGCTTCCACCTCAACTTTCTCATCTTGGCGCAGTTTTACACCTTCGCCTTTCTGTTGTTGCAACCGCAACACGCGGAGTGGCTGGCTCCCCTCACGATGGCGCACGTCTCCATCCTCGGCGGCCACCTCTTTGCTTTAACTCGTACCAAGGCGAGCAACGTACTCTTTCTCGTCGTCGCCCTGCTTTGGCTCATTTTTCTTTTGATTTCTATATGGAATTCTTGACGAACTGTCTGATGGATTATGGCTACGTGGGCATGTTCATCGCTGCCCTGCTGGCCGGTTCCGCCTTCCCTTTCAGTTCGGAGGCGGTGTTGGTGGTGTTCCTGCGCATGGGGTTGGACCCGGTGCTGACCACGGCCGTGGCTACGGTGGGCAACGTGCTGGGCGGACTCACTTGCTACGGCATCGGACACTTGGGGAAGATGCAGTGGATTGAACGCTACTTGCATGTTCCGCAGGAGAAGCTGGAGCGGGCACACCGCTTCGTGGAGGGGAAGGGAGCCTGGATGGGCTTCTTCACGTTCCTCCCTATCTTGGGCAGCGCCATCGCCATTGCTTTGGGGATGATGCGTGCCAACTTGCCGCTGACGACACTCGCCATGGCGGCAGGAAAGTTGTTCCGCTACTTGCTGGTGATTGCAGCGGCAGAGGGACTCATTCGTTTGATTTTTTAGTTGACAGCTATATATAAGGTATCACATTGCGCATGAAAAAGAATCTTATACTTCTACTGATGGTGTTGCTCGCCACTGCCTGCGGTTCCAAGCAGGGGGAGGGGGAGCGGGTGCTCACGGTGACCATCGAACCCCTCCGTTACTTCACGGAGCAACTGGCGGGCGAACAGTTCCGTGTGGTGAGCATGGTGCCCGGCGGCCAGAGTCCGGAGACTTACGACCCGACGCCTCAACAGTTGGTACAACTCTCGCACAGCGAGGCCTACTTCGCCATCGGTTATCTGGGTTTTGAACAGACTTGGATGAATCGTTTGCGCGAGAATGCGCCGCAGATGCAGGTGTTCAACCTTTCGGAAGGGATTGCGCTCATCCGGGAGGAGGCCTCGGCAGCACATGCAGATGAACCGGGTGCCGAAGGAGCAGCGGTGCATCACCACGCGCAGGGGGTCGATCCGCATCTGTGGAACTCGCCCGCCAACGCGAAGGTGCTGGTGCGCAATATCTGTCGCGCGCTCTGTCAGCTGGACGCGGCACATCAATCGCTCTACGAGGCGCGTCAGGACACACTGCTGCAAAAGATTGAAGCGACCGACCAACAGATTCGTACGCTGTTGGAGCAGCCGCACGACCATACTTTTCTGATTTATCATCCCGCCCTCACCTACTTTGCACGCGACTACGGACTGGCGCAGCACTGCATCGAGGAGGCGGGAAAGGAACCTTCGGCCAACCACCTCAAGGCACTGGTCGACCGTTGCCAAGCGGACTCCATCCGCGTTGTCTTCGTGCAGCAGGAGTTCGACACGCGCAACGCCATGACCATCGCTCAGGAGACCCATACGCAGGTGGTGCCCATCAACCCGTTGAATTATCAATGGGAGGAAGAATTGATACGAACCGCTCAAGCACTTTGCCATGAATAAACCTTTGATTGAATTACAGCATATCGCGGTGGATTACGACCGCAAGCGCGTGCTTCGCGACGTCAACCTGACGGTCTACGAGCACGACTTCCTCGGCATCATCGGTCCGAACGGAGGCGGCAAGACCACCTTGGTGAAGACCATCCTCGGATTGCTGAAACCCCGGGAGGGTACCGTTCGCTTCTTCCGGGAAGGAGCCCCCGTGGAGGAGATTAAGATGGGCTATCTGCCCCAGTACAACCAGATCGACCGGAAGTTCCCCATCAGCGTGTATGAGGTCATCCTCTCCGGCCTCAGCAAGCAGAAGTCGCTCTTCCGCCCCTACACCAAGGAGCAGCGTCAACGCGTGCAGGAGATTCTCCGTCAGATGGGGCTCGAAGGATTAGAGCAACGCGCCATCGGACAGCTCAGCGGCGGTCAGTTGCAGCGCGCCCTCCTCGGTCGTGCCATCATTGCCGAACCGGATGTAGTCATCCTGGACGAGCCCAACACCTACATCGACAAGCGTTTTGAAGCGCGTCTCTACAAGTTGCTGGAGGAGATCAACCGCCAGTGCGCCATCATCCTGGTGAGCCACGACATCGGCACCGTCCTGCAGAACGTAAAGACCATTGCGTGTGTCAACGAGACCCTCGACTACCACCCCGACACGGAAGTGCCTGCGGAGTGGTTGGAGGAGCACTTCGGCTGCCCCATCGAGCTACTCGGCCACGGCAGTTTGCCCCACCGCGTACTCAAGTGCCACGACCATGCACACGGTGCCCCCTACACCCACTTCCATGCCACGATGGAAGCTGCCCACCAGGCAGAACTTTCAGAGAAGGGCGGTGCAGAGACAACCCCGGAAGAATAAGTGAGACATGCGAAAGAAACGCCACCCATGAGTGTCCGCGTTTCCCCACATACCCCCATACAGCAAAGAGCCCGACTTTCTCAAGCCGGGCTCTTTTATCCATCAAGTAACTATACGTCTTTATTTACGATAGTTCTCTAATTCATCTGCTTTAAATTTGCGGATAAAGTTGAAGTGTTTCTCCACCTCAGCCTCCGCATAGTTGATATAAACAAGTGCTGATTTAGCAAACATCTCAGGCTCGTTGGTAGCGTCCTGGATGATCAACTGAGACATCACGCAGACCGCAGCCATCTCGTACAAACGACGAGCGACAAAGTCGAGCAATTCCTGGTTCTGAGCCTCTTTCACCGCATTGGTGCAAGCCTCGAACTTGTTGGTCATCTCTTTCACACGCTCCATCAGCGGCTGCATAGCCTCACTGCACGGAACCTGCTCAAACTCTCTCAGCGTAGCGGCATAAGCACCATTCGTGACGTAACGGATGGCAGCCACTGTCTGCAACTGCGTCGTACCCTCGTAGATGGAAGTGATACGTGCGTCGCGGTAGATACGCTGACAAGCATACTCCAACATGAAGCCCGAACCACCGTGAATCTGGATAGAATCGTAGGCGTTCTGGTTGGCATATTCAGAGTTCATACCTTTAGCCAACGGAGTGAAGGCATCTGCCAGTTTAGAGAATCTCTTCTGCTCCTGACGCTCCTCGGGAGTCAACTTGCGCTCGCGGGCGATATCATCCAAAGCTTTGTAGATATCCACGTAGCGTGAAGTTTGATACAACAAGGCACGACCGGCATCCAATTTGGCTTTCATCAACGCCAGCATGTCATAGACAGCCGGGAACTCGATGATGGCTTTACCAAACTGTTTACGCTCTTTGGCGTAAGCCAGACCCTCGTTGTAGGCAGCCTGAGAAAGGCCGACCGACTGTGCAGCGATACCCAGACGGGCACCGTTCATCAGGGCCATCACATATTTAATCAAGCCCAACTTGCGGTCGCCGCAAAGTTCAGCTTTGGCATTCTTGTAAACCAACTCGCAAGTAGGAGAACCATGGATACCCAACTTATTCTCGATACGACGTACATTCACGCCACCCTCGTTCTTGTCATAGATAAACATAGACAAGCCACGACCGTCGTGCGTACCCTCTTCCGAGCGAGCCAATACCAAGTGGATATCAGCGTCACCGTTGGTGATGAAACGTTTCACACCGTTCAGGCGCCAGCAGTTCTCTTTCTCGTCGAACGTAGCTTTCAGCATCACGCTCTGGAGGTCGGAACCTGCATCCGGCTCGGTCAAGTCCATAGACATCGTCTCACCGGCGCAGATACGCGGGATGAAACGACTGTGCTGATCCTCGTTACCAAACTCATACAGCGTCTCGATACAGTCCTGCAACGACCAGATATTGCCGAAACCGGCATCTGCAGCCGCTACAATCTCAGCACACATGGTGTAAGGAGTAATCGGGAAGTTCAAGCCACCGAAACGACGCGGCATAGTCATACCGTTCAAGCCGGCTTTCACCATGGCGTCCAGGTTCTGTACCGTACCCGAAGCATACTGCACGCGACCGTTGGCACAGTGAGGACCTTCAGCATCCACGCCCTCGGCATTGGGAGCCACAATCTCACCGCTGATCTCGCCGGTAATCTCCAGCACTTTATCGTAAGAATCCATGGCATCGGCGAAATCCACCGGTGCATAGTCATATTCCTCTTTATCTCTATAGTCGCGCTCCTTCAGTTCACAGATGCGCTTCATCATCGGATTGTTCAAGTGGTACTTGAGTTCCGGTATATCTTTGTAAAAATTTGCCATATCTTTTTTCGATTAGAAGGTAGGAAAAAGGTTACTTACTATTCTGTTTATAGTATTTAATCATCTTCGGAATCACCTCTTCCACCGTACCGTTAATCACATAATCGGCAATGGTGTTAATCGGGGCGTTCGGGTCGTTGTTGACAGAGATGATGATACCGCTCTCTTGCATACCTGCGATGTGCTGAATCTGACCGCTGATACCGCAAGCGATGTACAATTTCGGACGAACGGTGACACCCGTCTGACCAATCTGACGGTCGTGATCGGCAAAGCCTGCATCCACGGCAGCACGACTGGCACCTACCTCGGCGTGAAGTTCTTTCGCCAAATCGAACAACATATCAAAACCCTCTTTCGAGCCCATACCGTAACCACCGGCTACCACAATCGGAGCACCCTTCAGGTTATGTTTAGCCTTCTCCACGTGACGGTCGATAACCTTCACCACGTAGTCCGTCTCATGCACGTATTTTGCAACGTCATGTTTAATCACCTGACCCTGATAGTTAGCATCCAGAATCTCTTTCTTCATCACGCCCTCACGAACGGTCGCCATCTGCGGACGGTGTTCGGGGTTCACGATGGTAGCCACAATGTTACCACCGAAAGCGGGACGAATCTGATACAACAAATTCTCATACGTCTTACCGGCCTTCTTATCCTCGTGAGAGCCAATCTCCAGAGAAGTACAGTCGGCAGTCAAACCACTGGTCAAAGCAGAAGAGACACGCGGACCGAGGTCACGACCGATGACGGTAGCACCCATCAAGCAAATCTGCGGTTTCTCCTCTTTAAAGAGGTTGATCAAGATAGAAGAGTGAGGCAAAGAAGTGTAAGGGAACAAGCCCGGAGCATCAAAGAGATGCAACACATCCACTCCGTAAGGGAGCACCTGTTTTTCAACGCCGTCCAAGTTGGAACCGGCAACGATAGCCTCCAGCTGGCAACCCAATTGGTTGGCCAACTTACGACCTTTGGTTAAAAGTTCGAGACTGACATCGGCCACTGTTACGCCTTCAATCTCACAATATACAAATACGTTGTTCATAATATTATCCGATGGTATGGTTCGCTAACAGTTCAACAATCAAATCTTCCACATCCTTGTCAGAGCCGGAAATCGTGCGACTCTCTTTGGCCTGGAACACAATGTTCTGAATGGCTTTCACTTTGGTCGGAGAACCGGAAAGACCACACTGTGCCAAGTCGCCGTCCACGTCGGCCACGCTCCACTCAGTAATGTTCAGATAGGGATATTTCTCATACAAATCGGCATAGGGCAACGCAGCACCCTCTTTCGTAATAGCAGCCTTCTCCTGACCACCCAGTGCACGTTTGTATTTCTGCACCAGTTTCGCATTACGCGGGCGACAAGGAGCGGCAGAGCCGTTCACGGTAATAACGATAGGCAACGGGCCTTCCACCGTCTCCACACCGCCGTCGATATGACGTTTCACAGTGATGCGGGCAGCAGCCTCATCCACCTTCAAAATTTCTTCAGCATAAGTGATTTGGGTCAAACCCAGTTTCTCAGCCACCTGCGGACCCACCTGAGCAGTATCACCGTCGATTGCCTGACGACCACCGATAATAATATCTACTTTACCGATTTTACGGATGGCAGTGGCGAGGGCGTAAGAAGTGGCCAATGTATCGGCACCAGCAAAAGCGCGGTCGGTCAACAAATAGCCGTTATCAGCTCCACGGTAGAGACCTTCTCTGATTACTTCCGCTGCACGACCCGGTCCCATAGTAAGAATCGTGATGGTAGAACCCGGATTGGCATCCTTCAGGCGCAAAGCCTGTTCCAAGGCGTTCAAATCCTCCGGGTTAAATATCGCTGGCAGAGCGGCACGGTTCACCGTACCCTCGGCAGTCATGGCATCTTTTCCCACGTTTCTGGTATCCGGGACTTGTTTTGCCAATACAACAATTTTTAAACTCATCTTTGTTTATTTTTGGTATTAGTATTATAATTTAGTGTTACCAATTCACAACGACTCGTGACGGGAAGTTTCGCAAGTGTTCTTTCTACACCTCCCCAATAAGTCGTGGCAAATTTAGCCAAATCAATTTCTTATGCAAAGAAAAAGGGTAACTATTTCTCACAAACCGAAGAAAAGTCCGGTTTCTTACGACCATTTCACCCCTTCATCGGCAAAATAAGCGGGCGAACGAACCAAAAAGGGGAGGCATCTGTTGTGGTCTATACCCTAAATGCAAAACCCATGAAAAAAGATTTCTCGTTCATTCGCGGCAGTCTGCTTCTCCTTTGCTGGATAGGCTGCCTCTGTCCGGGGAGCCTGCCGGCATCGGCCTCCCCCACTCCTTCTACTTTATTCCCGTTGGACATCAGTTGGTGGCAACGTTTCGACGACCCCACGCTCGACTCGCTCATCACCGTAGCCCTGCGTGAGAACCAGTCGGTCACCAAGGCGATGCACCAACTGGAGTTGGCGCGCATCAACTGGCACAACCAGCGCGGCAAGCAACTTCCCTCGCTCGCCCTCAACGGAGGTTGGAGCCGCAGTCGCAGCAGCGGAATGATTACCAAGGATGGCTCCGCCTCGCTCGACGGCTATTGGAGCGCGAACGCCACTATCAGCTGGGAGGCCGATCTGTTCGGCGCGCTGCGGGCACGTGCCAAAGAGCAGAAAGAGAACTTCTACGCCACGCAAGAGGAGCTCTACTCCACCAAAGTGGCCCTGGCGGCACAAGTGGCAAACGACTATTTCCTGTTGCGCCAATACCAGCAAGAGCTATTGGTGGTGGAGCGCAACTGCGCCTCACAAAAGAAAGTGATGGAGCTGACTGAAGTGCGTTACGAGACCGGCCTCGCCTCCAAGCTCGACGTTGTTCAGGCACGGTCAGTCTATTACAACAGTCGCTCCACCATCCCCTCGCTGGAAGCCAATATCCAATCCAGCATCAACGCCATCGCGGTACTCATCGGTGCCTTTCCCGACGAGGTGCGTGCCCAGTTGGCATTCCCGCAGCCCCTCTCCGACTACATCGAGCCGGTGGGCATCCGTGTGCCGGCAGAATTGTTGCGCAGACGTCCCGACGTGCAAGCTGCCGAGTACACCGTGGCCGCAGAAGCCGCCGCCCTGGGTGCCAGCAAGAGCGAGTTCCTCCCCACGCTGAGCCTCACCGGCACGCTGGGGTACGAAGCGCATCGCTTTGACGACCTTGGCAGGCGGAAGGGAATGGTGTGGCAGATGGCGCCCGTTCTCACCTGGACCCTCTTCAACGGAGGCGAGAATGTACGGGCGGTACAGGCCGCCAAGGTGCAGTGGCAAGAGGCCATCGACGCCTATCGTTCCACCCTGCTGACCGCCGTGCAGGAGGTGGAGAGCGCCCTCTCCTCTTACGCGCAGGCGTTGAAGCAGACCCTACTCATTAAAGAGGTGGTGATACAAGGCAAAGAGGCGCTCACCCTCTCGCTGGAGCTCTACAAGCAAGGACTCACCACCTTCCAGAATGTACTCGATGCCCAGCGCTCCCTCCTCACCTATGAGGACTCGCTGGTGCAGGCCCAAGCCGCTGCGCTGCGCGCACTCGTGCAGCTCTACCAAGCCCTGGGAGGCGGCTATGCACAAGTTTAAAAGATTCATCCACCCCTAAATCAACCCCTATGCAACGAATCACTATTCTCTGCGGCATGCTGTTACTCCTGGCAAGTAGCTGTCAGCACGCCCCCTCCGACACCGCCTCCGAAGCCCTTCCCGTGGAAGTGGCCTATCCGCTGGTCAAGGAGGTCACCCTGACCCAACAATACCCCGGTTATCTGGCCGCCGAAGCCACCATCGCCCTTGTGGGGCGCGTCAACGGCACCTTGCAGCAGTCGCTCGCCAAGGAGGGCAGTCGTGTGCGCAAAGGCGACCTGCTTTTTGTGATTGACCCCACCCTCTATGAAGATGCGGTGAAGCAAGCCGATGCCTCCCTGCGCACCGCCCAAGCCACGCTGGCCTACAACCGCAGCAACTACGAGCGGATGCAGGAAGCACTGAAGAGCGATGCCGTGAGTCGCATCGAGGTGTTGCAAGCCGAGGCCAATGTGAAAGAGAGCGAAGCGTCGGTCGACAATGCACAGGCAGCACTGGAGACCGCTCGCACGCAGCTCGGCTACTGCTACGTCAAGGCACCGTGCGACGGGCTCCTCTCGCTCTTCACCTACAGTGTCGGTTCATACGTAGCCGGCGGCAGCAGTCCCGTCACCCTTGCCACTATCTATAATGACCGCACCATGACCGCCTACTTCAATCTCTCCGACAACCGCTGGCTCGCCCACTGGTTGCAGCAGTCGCCTGCCGACCGCCAAACGCTTTTCGGCGAGCAGATCACCATCCAACGCGACGAGGAGCGCGACACCTTCGAGGGGCGCATTGTCTACCTCTCGCCCAACGTCACCCTTGCCACCGGAACCGTGCAGCTGAAAGCCAAGTTGAACAATCCGAACGGTGTGTTGAAAAGCGGCACCTACGTCCACATCACCCTTCCTTATGAAGAGGTGCCCAATGCCGTGCTGGTGCGGGATGCCGCCATCGGCACCGACCAGCTGGGCAAGTACCTCTACGTGGTAAACGACTCCAACCGGGTGGAGTATCGCCCCATCCGCACCGGACAACTGGTGGACGACAGTTTGCGACTGGTCACCGACGGTCTGTCCCCCCGCGAGCGCTACGTCACCCAAGCCCTGCTGAAGGTGCGCGACGGCATGCCCATCACCCCCATCCTCCCCTCCAACCCAAGTAAATAGAGACGCCTATGTTTTCGAAATTCTTCATCGACCGCCCCATCTTCGCCACCGTGCTCTCGTTGCTCCTCATCGTGGCGGGACTGGTGACGCTCTACACCCTTCCGGTGGCGCAGTACCCCAACATCACGCCGCCCACCGTGCAGGTGAGCACCACCTATCCGGGCGCCAATGCACAGACCATCGCACAGACGGTCGGCATCCCCATCGAGCAACAGATCAACGGTGTGGAGGGGATGCTCTACATGAGCTCCAACTCCTCCTCGTCGGGCAGCTATAACCTCACCATCACTTTTGAGGTGGGCACCGACATCGACATGGCCTCCGTGATGGTGCAAAACCGTCTGAACGCCGTTTCCTCCTCCCTCCCCGAAGCCGTCAAGCAGCAGGGAGTCACCGTCACGAAACAGTCGTCGAACATCGTGCTCTTCCTCACCCTCACCGGCGATTCAATCTATGACGGACTCTACCTCTCCAACTACGCCCAGCTTCACATGGTGGAGCCCCTCAAGCGCGTGGAAGGCGTCGGTGCCGTCGATGTGATGGGCGCCGGCAACTACGCCATGCGCGTCTGGCTCCATCCCGAAGAGATGCGCATCCGTGAAGTCACCGCGCAGGAGGTCTACAGCGCCCTGCAAGAGCAGAACATGCAAGTCTCCGCCGGCTATGTCGGTCTCCCGTTGGGGCAGCAAGCCCACAACGCCTTCCAGTACTCGCTCGATGTCAAGGGTCGACTGCAGACCCCCGAGGAGTTCGGCAACATCGTGATACGCTCCGACGAGCAAGGCGCCCTGTTGCGACTGCGGGACATTGCGACCGTCGACCTCGGCAGCGTCTCTTACACCAGTCGCTCGCGCCTCAACGGACAGGAAGCCGCCGCCATCGCCATCTACCAGTTGCCCGGTTCCAACTCGCTCGATGTAGCCACCGGCGTGAAAGCCTGCATGAAAGAGTTGGCAGAGGCCTTTCCACCGGGCGTAGAGTACCACCTGACGCTCGACACCACCCGCGTGGTGCACAGTTCCATCAACGAGGTGTTGAAAACTTTCGGCGAAGCCCTGCTGCTGGTGATGCTGGTCATCTTCCTCTTCCTGCAAAACTGGCGGGCAGTGCTCATCCCCTGCTTCACCATCCCCGTGTCGCTCATCGGCACCCTGGCGGTGATGGCCCTCTTCGGCTTCTCCATCAACACCCTGACCCTCTTCGGCTTGATTCTCGCCATCGCCATTGTGGTGGACGACGCGATTGTGGTGGTAGAAAACGCCACCCGCCTGCTGGATACGGGACGCTACACCCCGAAGCAGGCGGTCACGAAGGCGATGGAGGAGATTCTCGGTCCGGTGGTGGGCATCGTGCTGGTGCTGCTGGCCGTCTTTGTGCCCACCACCTTCATCGGGGGTATCTCGGGACAGCTCTATAAGCAATTCGCGCTGACCATTGCGGCAGCCACGGTGCTGAGTGGACTGAATGCGCTGACGCTCACCCCCGCCCTCTGCGCACTGTTGCTGCGGAAGGCGCCCGAGCGGAAGGCATGGTTCTTCCGTCGGTTCGACCACCTATATAATAAGGTGCAGCATCGCTATGAGCGGATGGTCGATTTTCTATTGCGACGCCCCCTCCTCACCTTCCTGTCGTTTCTGCTGCTGACCGTCGGCACGCTTTATCTCTTTACGCATCGCCCCACCACCTTCCTGCCCGAGGAGGACGACGGCTACTTCATTGTGGCGGTGCAGCTGCCTCCCGCGGCTTCTCTGGAGCGCACGGAGGCAGTGGGCAACCTCATCGACGGGATACTGAACAGCTATCCGGAGGTGGAGAGCTACATGGGCATCAGTGGGTTCAGCATCATGAACGGCGGTGCGCAGAGCAACGGTGCCACCTACTTCGTTGTGTTGAAGGATTGGTCGGAGCGGAAGAAGAAGGGCGAATCGGCGGCGAGTGTGGTGGCGCGTTTCAATCGCGAAGCCTACTTGCGAGTGGAGGCGGCGCAGGTCTTCGCCATGGTGCCGCCCGCCATCCCCGGCTTAGGTAACACCGGCGGTCTGCAGTTGGAGCTGGAGGATCGTCGTTCGATGGGTACGCAGGAGATGCAGAAAGGTATTGAGGCGTTGATAGCGCACTATCAGCAAGAACCGTCCATCGGGGGCATCAGCAGTTCGTTCGAGGCCAACGTACCGCAATATTTTCTGAAAGTCGACCGCAACAAGACGCAGGTGATGGGGGTGAATCTAAGTGATGTCTTCTCCACCCTCTCTTACTACCTCGGTCAGGCGTACGTGAACGACTTCATCGACTTCGACCGCGTCTATCAGGTCTACATCGCAGCGGGCGAGCTCTCGCAGGAGCAGATTCAGGACGTGCTGGCTCTCACCGTGATGAACAGTCAGGGAGAGATGGTTCCGTTCAGCAGTTTCCTCACGCCGGAGGAGCAGTTGGGTACGAATCAGATTACGCGTTACAACCTTTATCCGGCTGCGACGCTCACCTGCAACGTGGCATCGGGACACAGCTCGGGAGAGACCATTGAGGGGGTATCGAGCCTCATCAAGAACCAACTGGGGAGCGAGTTCGGCTACGAGTGGACTTCCGTGGCTTATCAGGAGATTCATGCGGGCAGCACCACCACGTTGATTCTGCTCATTGCGCTGTTGGTAGCCTTCCTGGTGTTGGCTGCGCAATACGAGAGTTGGACCAGTCCCGTGGCGGCCGTGATGGGTGTCCCCATTGCTTTGCTGGGTGCCGTGGTGGGTTGTTGGGTGATGGGTTTGGCCATCAGCATCTACACGCAGATTGGTATCGTCCTGCTCATCGCCCTCAGTGCCAAGAACGGCATCCTGATTGTGGAGTTTGCACGCGACTATCGCAAAGAGGGGAACTCCATCCGCGAGAGTGCCTTTGAGGCGGGACGTGTCCGTTTGCGCCCCATCCTGATGACCTCCTTCGCCTTCATCTTCGGTGTGTTGCCCCTGCTCTTCGCCACCGGTGCCGGTGCCGCAAGTCGCCTCTCGCTAGGCACCGCCGTGGTCTTCGGCATGACGTTGAACACGCTCCTCGCCACCCTCTTCATCCCGTCGTGGTACGAGTGGATGCAGACGCTGCAAGAGCGTTGGCTGCAGAAGCGAAGAGATGTCACCAAGAAAGAGTCGGAGATTAAAGATCGGGTATAAGATTTAGTATTCATAGCGGCGAATGACTCTCTGCATGGGAGTGATTCGCCGCTTTGATTTTTGAACAA
>CAYSOW010000020.1:0-26092 GCA_964432715.1 uncultured Bacteroides sp. | reverse complement strand
GTCTTTTTTTTACACCTTTATCTCACATTTGTACAACTTGCGAAACTTAAATTAATTACTAATTTTTGCATGAAAGACCTAAAGAAAAGCAAGTGGGCTTTTTGGTTGATTGCTTTCCTGTTGATGATTCCACCGGAAATCTACGCCCAAAGCCTATCTGTGAAAGGAACTGTCAAAGATTCCAATGGAGACGAGATTATCGGAGCCTCCGTTGTGGAGAAAGACAACAAGACCAATGGTACCATTACCGATTTCGAGGGTAACTTCACTTTAACCCTCACCGGTAAAAGTCGCACAATCGTCGTTTCATACATCGGTATGAAGACCAAGGAGGTGAAGGTCACCCCCGCCGAGGCAAAGAACCTCGCTGTGACTTTGGACGATGACAGCAAGGCTTTGGATGAAGTCGTAGTCATCGGTTATGGTAGTAAAGCCCGTAAAGATTTGACCGGATCTGTAGGTTCCGTCTCCGGAGCCAAACTGGCCGCTGTCCCGGTAACTTCTGCCGCCGTAGCGTTGCAGGGTAAAATTGCCGGTGTGCAGGTAACCACTGTCGATGGTGCGCCGGGCGCAGATATCAACATCCGTGTACGTGGAGGTACGTCAGTGACACAAAGTAACGACCCGCTCTACATCGTCGATGGTTTCCAGGTGGACAACATCAACGATATTCCCCCTTCGGATATTGCTTCTATCGATGTATTGAAGGATGCCTCCATCACCGCTATCTACGGTGCCAAGGGAGGTAACGGTGTAGTGGTTGTTACAACGAAAGCCGCCAAAGCCGGTAAGGTGCAGGTGAGCTTGAACGCTCAGCTCTCTACCAGCTCACTCTCTAAGAAACTGGATTTGATGGATGCCGCTCAGTTTGCACGCTACCAGTACGACTGGTCGGCTTGTAACGGTAACCGTTCATCCAACGCCAAGTTCTTCCGTGCCAACTTCGGTAACCCGCAAGACTTGGATATGTATAGCACACTGACCACACACGACTGGCAGGACGAGGTAATGGGTGAGAATCCCGTGAACTACTCGACCAACGTAACCATCGGTGGTGGTACAGACCGTATGCGTTTCAACCTGTCGTTGACGCAGAGTGAAGATAAAGGTATCATCTTGGGTTCAGGCGTTCGCCGTACCAACGTGAACATGAAGACCGCCATCGACATCACGAAGAAGTTGACGGTGCAGTTCAACCCGAAATTCACTTACCGTCGCGATGAAGGTGCCGGTGGTGATAACATCGGTACCGGTGGTATCATTGATGTATTGCGTTATCGTCCGACCAACGGTTTGCGTGAGTATGGTTATGTAGACCCCTCTTACGCTGACCCGGATGAGGAGGAGCTCTTCACCTACACCAACCCGAAGAGTGATATCGCTATCAACCAGCAAAACAAGTACTCCTATAATTATACGAATGCCGTTTCATTGGAATGGAAGCCGATTAAGGGCTTGTCTCTCCGTTCAGAGGCAACCATCGGTTTGAGTTGGGCGGACACTTATCGTTTCTGGGGTGCACTGACCAGCGAAGGTCAGAGCAACAACTCGCTGCCGTTGGCAAAGATTACGAAGAAGAACACCTTCAAGTATATCTGGACCAACACTGCTTCTTATGGATTCTCTGTAAAGAATGTACATAACGTCTCTTTGTTGTTAGGTCAGGAGATCTACCACACACAGAGCACAACCAATACGCAGAACAGCCGCTACTTCCCGCGTGCCTTCGAGGCAAGACAGGCTTGGAACAACATGGGCTTCGGAACTTCTACTGAGTCCAGCACTTCCAAATCGACTCCCGACCGTACGGCTTCTTTCTTCGGACAGGCCAGCTACAACTACGATCACAAGTACTTGGCATCTGTCACGATGCGTGCCGATGGTTCTACGAAGTTCGCTCCGGGCAACCAGTGGGGTTACTTCCCCTCTGTATCTGCTGCATGGGTACTTTCTAAAGAGGAGTTCCTGCAGGGCGTTGAGTGGCTCGACCAATTGAAGTTGCGTGCCGCCATCGGTTTGGCCGGTAACAACAACATCGATAACGACTTGTGGCGTTACCTTTACTCCGTAAATACAACCGGTGGCCCGGGCTTCGGTGAATCCACCCTCTACGGTGAGCAGTGGTACGGCAACCAGAGCGGTACGAAGTTTGCCAACAGAGACATCAAGTGGGAGACCACTTTGACCCGCAACTTGGCTGTCGACCTTTCTGTCTTCAGCGGTCGTTTGACTGTGACTCCGGAGATTTACTGGAACACGACCCGCGACTTGCTCTACTCTTCAGATATTCCTTCCGCTACCGGTTATGTAAGCCAGATGCAGAACATCGGTCAGGTGACCAACCGCGGTTTTGAGTTGACCATCAACGGCGATATCCTTCGTGGTAAGGATTACGTATTGTCGGGCAACTTCTCACTGGGTACCAACAAGATGGTGGTAGATAAGTTGAACGGTACGGATGATGTCATCTGGGACCAGAACAACCGCTGGAAATCCAGCTACAACGACTACTGCTTGAAGGTAGGTAGCCAAGTAGGTTTGATCTACGGTTTCGTGTACGACGGACTCTACTCCATGGATGAGTTCTACTTTGACCCGACTTCCAACTTGCAGGCTTTGCCTTGGGGTTCTACCGCTGCCGAGAACGGCGTGAAGGATGTTCCCTTGGTGGACGAGAATGGTGTGGAGCACCCGAAGACCATCATCAATGAGGTATCCGGTAGCTCTAACTCAGGTATCGCTACCCTGCCGGGTAAGATTAAGTTCAAAGATTTGAACGGCGATGGTAAGATTACGGAAGACGACCGTACCGTGATTGGTAACACCAACCCGAAGGTACAGGGAGGTTTCGGATTCAGCGGACAGTATAAGAACTTCGACTTCGCAGTGAACTTCAACTACATGCTCGACTTCGATATCAACAACGCCACGGCTTACCAACTCTCTTCTTCTGAGAGCAACTCCAAGAAGTTCTACAACTGCTTGGCGAAGTTCTCTACTCAGGGATGGAGATACACCCGTGAAGATGGTGAGTGCTTGTACAAGTGCTACTACCTGGACGACTCTGTAAATATGTACGCCGAGCTGAACGAAGGACGCACCTTGTGGAACCCGACCGACGTAACGAAGAAGATTACTCACTCCTACTTCATTGAGGATGGCTCTTTCTTGCGTTGCCAGGACTTGACCATTGGTTACACCCTGCCGTCGAACCTGACCGGCAAGTGCGGTATCTCTAAAGCACGTTTCTATGTTTCCGCTTCCAACCTGTTCATCATCACCGGTTACTCCGGTTATGACCCTGAGGTGGACGTACAGACAGGTTTGACCTGCGGTATGGACTACAACCGTTATCCGCGTAGCCGTAGCTTCGTCATCGGAACCAATATCACATTCTAAAAATAAGCAAGTATATGAAATTTAAGAATATCTTTTATACCGGCTTGGCGGCGCTCTCTCTTACGGCCTGCAACGATTACCTCGATGTGGAATCACCGTCAAGCTATAGCGAAGAGTTCGTCTACAGTCAGAAGACGGAGATCAACCGTGCGCTGAACGGTGTCTACGCCACCATGCTGGTGAGCGATTTGTATGGTAGCTACTACCAGAGCACGTTCGTAATGAACAATGACGTGGAGACGATTATCTACTCTTCGAATGCCAGCACTCACAACTCTTACGCACGCTTCGACTGCGACGATCAAGGTAGTGAGGTGGGCAAATTCTGGACGGCTGCCTATAAGGCGATTGAGTATGCCAACCGTTTCATCTACGGTGTGGAGAACGGTCCGCTTTATGACAAGACCGACAGCGAGATTATGCAGATGGTGGGTGAAGCCAAGTGTCTGCGTGCCATGGTCTACCATGATTTGGTAGTGATGTACGGTGATGTTCCCTTCACCTTCCAGCCGGCTTCTCAGTTGGGTGATAACTACGTAATTCCGGTCAAGGATCGTGAGGAGATTCAACAGGCGTTGATTGATGATCTGAAAGAGATTGCCGACTACATGGGCAAATCTTCCAGCACCACCATCGAGCGTCCGTCGAAAGAGTTTGCATGGGCGATGATTGCACGTATCGCACTGACCGCCGGCGGTTACTCTTTACATCCCGACAAGAACGACGCAAGCAACTACGGAACCATGAGTCGTCCGTCCAACTATCAGTCGTTCTACCAAATTGCCAAGGAGTATGCGGGCAAGGTGATTGCTGCCGGCACACACAGTTTGGGTGATTCCTTCTCTGATGTCTTCACACAGGAGTGTAACTTCGTTCTGGCAGAAGGCGGCGACCCCATCTTCGAGATTCCGTTTGCCAAGGAGAGCACCGGTAACGTAGGTAACCTGCAGGGACCGACCTCTACCGCCAACGAGGGTCAGACTTTGGGTAAGAACACTTGGGGTGCTGCCAGTGGTAGTGCTCGTCTGAACGCCTTCTATCGTTACTCTTTCGATGAGAATGATAGTCGTCGTGAATATTTGAACGGTCTTTGGTACTACGGTAACGCCAGCAACAATGCCACACAGGATTCTTGCTTGATTCGCAGTGACTACACCGTACACAACAACAAATGGTCGAAACTCTGGTCGACAAGCGGTAACTTCAGCAACACCAGCAGCGGTGTCACCGGTATCAACTACCCGTACATGCGTTACGCCGATGTCTTGTTGATGTATGCCGAGGCAACCAACGAGTTGGAGGGCCCGACCGCAGAGGCACAGAACGCTTTGCGTCAGGTACACGCTCGTGCCGTGAAAGATGCAACCGCTGTAAGCACCTTCATCAGCGAGGCTGCTACTTCTAAGGAGAACTTCCTGAAGGCAGTGCTCAAAGAACGTAAGTGGGAGTTTGCCGGCGAGAACAGTCGTTGGAGAGACTTGGTACGTAACAACCTGTACGGACAAGAGGTGCTCTTCAGCTTCCTGCGCTATGCCGAGGTAGGTATGGCCAACCTGGGTTCTACCACCGGTTTCATGGATGAGATTATAGAGCATGACGACGGTAAGGAGTATCTGGAGAACTTGCCTGAATCTATGTACTACCATGTGTTGCCGCAAAAAGCCGAATGGACCGTAACGTCCGATCAGGTGTACGGTTATCCTTATCCGAACACCACGTTGGATATCCTCTATATCTACAACCCCTATGAGGCAAAAACTCGTCCCGCCAATTCAGCTGCTGCCATTGACGGCAAGACCTGGTTAGAGGCCAGCTTCTACCAGTGGGGTAATGATACGGCACCGACGAACCAGTGTAAATACACTTACTACGGTTATGTACGCTACAACGAGCAAGAAAACATCGTCTTGATTAAGAACGGTATTGAGTCTCCGCTGGATGCCAGCACGTTCACCAACCTGAACAACCTGCCTCCGGTGCGTTACATCCTGCCCTTCCCGAACGCTGCCATCCAACGCTCGGCCGGAGCCTACAAGAACTATTATGGTTACAAATAATTAAATCGCGCAAGAATGATGAAAAAAATATTTTTGTACTCCTTACTGTTATGGTCAGGTCTCGCTGCTACCGGTTGTAACGATAGCGAAAACGCTTCTTCTGAGACCGAACGCGAATGGATGACCATGTTCATCTGCGATAATAACCGCGGTAAGGGTGACGACTACGCCTTCAACTGTGGTACCGAAGGCGCCAATGGTAACGACATCCACCTCTACTGGTACGGTGTGAAGGATTGCGCGGGTTACGAGATCCGCCAAGCATTGCAACCGGCTGTTTCGGGAGGTGCTGATGCCTGGAACACCACCTACGAAAAAGGCGAATTGCTGCTGGATACCATCGTGGGTCCGGACGTGCTGGACTTGGTCATCAAGGATCAGCAATACTCTACGGACTTCCGTTTCTCTATCCGTGTGCTCTCTAAGAAAGACAACAACGTGGACGACTTTACGCATGCTTCCAAATGGTACGGACATGGCGAAGGTCGCCAATGGGCTGAGTACCTGGGTATCACGACCGCCGACCGTTACGCTACTCCGTATTGCGTCTATGTGGAC
Organism: uncultured Bacteroides sp.; assembly: GCA_964432715.1. GTDB lineage: Bacteria > Bacteroidota > Bacteroidia > Bacteroidales > Bacteroidaceae > Phocaeicola_A. Next base: position 20,078 of record CAYSOW010000020.1, on the reverse strand, counting down.
GGATCTAAGACCACCAAGACAACGATGCGTGTGATGTTGAACCGTGCGTTCAGTGTTGTAACTGACGGTGTGAGCGAGGACGATAAAGCTACCTATCGTGAAAAATTTGAGATTGACGCCAACGATAACTTCGTTTACCAATGGCTGGAGGTTTCTGCCTCTCCGAACAACCCGGAATCTACCGTGGGTGATAAATGGGGCGAATACCGTATCACGGAAGAGGATTTCCAGAGAGGTTATGTAGATATCGACGGTTTGCAAGAGAACTCGGTGTATGTCATCAACGTACGTAACGAGAACGTGAAGGTGAAATGGGATTCATTCTACAACACTTGCTCCGCTCGTTCTGATGGTGATCCGGGCGACCCGATTCTGATTGCGCACGAGCTGACTGCTCCGACACGCGACCAGTTCAGCAGCGACGAGGAGTATCAAACAGCTTTGCAGCAACATGAATATGCCAAGAAGTATGATGCTGTACGAATTGACTTGTTGTTAACCAGCTTTATCTCGGATGTTACCTTGGCCGAAGGTCAGGAGTTCCAATTGGAAGGCGGTAAGAACTACTGTATGTTCAACAACTTGACCACCTGTAAGGGATTCGTGCTCCGCACCCGTCCGGAAGATGTAGCTGCCGGCAAACGCGCGAAAGTATTCCTAGGTGGTATGAGTATGACCGGTACCACTGTAAACTCCATGAACTTGATGTTCGGTCGTCAGCCGAATGCCGGTGAAGGCGGTGAGATTTACATGAAGATGCTGGAGTTTGAAGATATCGACTTCGACTGTCCGTTGGCTTTGGACTATGGCGACAACCAAGCCGGTACAGGCACTAATACAGGTAACTACTTTATCAATATGTACTCCAACGGTATGGCCGTTCACTTGGAGGATTTCGTTATCAAGAACTGTACCTTCAACCACTTGATTCGTGGATTCATCCGTGAGCAGGGAGCGAACTACAAGGTATGGGACAATGTCTTGATTGAAGGTAACGAATTCTATAACTGCGGTTACTACAGCAACGGTGCCGGTGGTTATGCTTGGGTAGCAGGTTCCGGTAACAATGCCAACTCGAACTTGTATAAGAACTTCGTGGTACGTAACAACACCTTCTACGATTCTCCGTTCCCGAACTTCTTCGTGGAGACCAAACGTTCCGACTGGAAGGCGGGTGCTTGGAACATCACCTTCGAGAACAATACGCTGGTCAACTGGAACACGCGTGGTAACGGTGTTATCTTCAACATGAGATACTTGCCCGACGGTAGTGTATTCAATGTAAAGAAGAACTTGATTGTGTTGACCAAGAAGGACGGCGACGTACGTAACATGAACATGTACGGTTCGGATATCCGTAACACAATGACGCTGAGCGACGGTACAGCTGCCCACGTAACATTGAACTTCGAGGATAACTACTCAACGAATACCTTCCTGACCAACGGTCAGATCTTCAGCGGCCAGGCATGGAATGCAACCAAGAACAGCTTCGGTGCTTTGGTTAGCAAGAAGACGGCAACCTTGAACGGTACGTTGGATGTGATTGCGGACGACATTTCTCCGGAAGAGTTGATGGAGAGCCCGAACCCGCCTAACATTGCGACGAGCCAGAGTAGTCCCAAAATGCACCATACAGACGCGCTCGATGGTAGTGCAGGAGCTTCAGGTTCTAACCTCTACTACAAACAGACGGAGAAAGTGAAGAACTCTGCCATCTATCAAAAGGGCATCGGTTGCGACAAATGGCGTAACGGTGCAAGCAAATAAAAAGAACTCATAAAATAAGTGTTTTAATACTGAAAAGCCTGTCTCGCTGTGAAGCGTGGCAGGCTTTGTTATTTGTTACAACGACAAGTAAAATGTTACAAGCTGCGGTTATTTTGTAACATTACCTCAAAAATTACTAAATTTTATTTTGAAGATTCATTTGGATTCTTTTAATTTGTAGTGTTCTTCTTAGAGGGACAGGACCTCGGGAAGATCATTATTCCACACGAATTACATTAGGTTATCCCGGAAGCGTCCGGGTGCAACTAGGATAAGAAATTAAGACTCGTGTTTAATAGAATGAGGTCTGTGCCGCTGTGAAGCGTTGCAGGCCTCGAATTTTTTGCAAACTTGTAACGACAAAACAAGAGGCGCCCGCTTCATCCTCCGCAAGGAGTAGAAACGGGCGCCTCAGTGTATCTATGTGACGGGAGGATTAGAGACCTCTTCCGTGACAGTTCTTATACTTCTTTCCGCTGCCGCAGGGACAAGGATCGTTACGACCTACCACCTTCTCGGCGCGAAACGGCTCGCGACGTACCTCGCGTGTGTCACGCTCGGCCGCAGCACGCTGGTTCGGATCGCTCAAGTCCTCTTTGGTCTCCTTATACTGCTGGCGGGGAGCCGGCATCTCGGGAGCTGCCTGCTGTACAGGCTGCTGCTGAATCATTGGAATCTGTGCGCGCATCAGTACAGAGATAGTCTCGTTATTGATGCGTTCCACCATGTTATCAAAGAGCGTTACCGACTCGAGTTTGAAGATCAACAACGGATCTTTCTGCTCGTAGCTGGCGTTCTGTACAGAGTGTTTCAACTCATCCAGTTCTCGCAAGTTCTCTTTCCAAGCCTCATCGATGGTGTGCAGCAGGATGGCTTTCTCAAACGATTTCACCAACACTTTGCACTCGGTGTCATATCCCTCTTTCAAGTTGAGCGGAATATTGAACACACGACGACCATCCGTAATCGGGAAACGAACACCGACAATGTTCATGCCGTTGCCATTCTCGCAAAGATCTTTCACGATGGTGTAAGCCCCCTGAGCGATGTGATCCATACGACGTTTGAAGTGCTCCATGGCCTGATCGAAGAGACGATCAACCAACTTGTCGGGGTTCACGCGACGGAACTCTTCCTCCGTGAAAGGAGCCTCCATGGCCAAGGTCTTGATGATTTCCATCTTGGCACCCTCATAATCATTGTTGACCACCGCGTTGTTACAGCGCTCCCAAATCATATTGGTGATATCCATACCGATACGCTCACCCATCAAAGCGTGACGACGCTTGGTGTAGACCACGGTACGTTGTTTGTTCATCACATCATCATACTCCAGCAAACGTTTACGGATACCGAAGTTGTTCTCTTCCACCTTCTTCTGTGCACGCTCGATGGAGCTGGAGATCATGCTCGACTCAATCATCTCGCCCTCCTGGAAGCCCAGACGGTCCATGACGTGCGCGATACGGTCGGAACCGAACTTACGCATCAAGTCGTCCTCCAGAGAAACGAAGAAGACAGAAGAACCCGGGTCACCCTGACGACCGGAACGACCACGCAACTGACGGTCGACACGACGCGACTCATGGCGCTCGGTACCGATGATGGCCAAACCACCGGCAGCCTTCACCTCCGGACTCAACTTGATATCGGTACCACGACCCGCCATGTTGGTAGCGATGGTCACTGTACCCGTCAAACCGGCTTTGGCTACGATGTCCGCCTCTTTCTGGTGCAACTTCGCATTCAAGACGTTGTGTTCAATCTTGCGCATGGTCAAAACGCGGCTCAACTGCTCGGAGATATCAACCGAAGTGGTACCCACCAAGACCGGACGGCCCTCGCCTACCAACTTCTCAATCTCTTCCACCACCGCTTTATATTTCTCGCGTTTCGTCTTATAAACGCGGTCGTTCATATCGTTACGTGCAATGGGACGGTTGGTCGGGATGACCACCACATCCAACTTATAGATATCCCAGAACTCGCCTGCCTCCGTCTCAGCCGTACCGGTCATACCCGACAGCTTGTGATACATACGGAAGTAGTTCTGCAAGGTAATGGTAGCAAAAGTCTGCGTAGCAGCCTCCACCTTCACACCCTCTTTTGCCTCGATGGCCTGGTGCAAACCGTCGGAGTAGCGACGACCCTCCATGATACGGCCCGTCTGCTCATCCACAATCTTCACCTGTCCGTCGATGACCACATACTGATCATCCTTCTCGAACATGGTGTACGCCTTCAACAGCTGGTTGATGGTGTGTACACGCTCCGACTTGATGGCATATTCAGCCATGAGCTGATCTTTCATCTCCAGCTTCTGCTCGTCGTTCAAGTCGTGACGATTCTCCAGTTCAGAGAGTTGTGAAGTGATATCAGGGAGGACGAAGAGTGTAGGATCTTCCGCATTACCGGTAATCAAATCCAGACCCTTGTCGGTCATATCCACGCTGTTGATTTTCTCATCAATCACGAAGTAGAGCGGCTCTACCGCTTCCGGCATACGCTTGTTGTTCTGCTCCATGTAGATCTCCTCCGTCTTCAGCATACCGGCTTTGATGCCCGGTTCACTCAAGAACTTAATCAACGCCTTGTTGCGGGGCAACGCCTTGTGGCTACGATAGAGCGAGAGGAAACCCTCCTCCTGCACCTTCTTATCGTCTGAAGCAATCATACGTTTGGCATCCGCCAGGAACTGGGTAGCCAATTTACGCTGCGCCTCTACCAAGCGCTCCACCAGCGGACGGAGCGTTTCGAAGAGCTGATCCTCGCCTTTGGGCACCGGACCGGAGATAATCAACGGAGTACGCGCATCATCAATCAAGACCGAGTCGACCTCATCGACGATGGCATAGTTATGCTGGCGCTGCACCAAGTCGCTCGGTGAGTTGGCCATGTTATCACGCAAATAGTCGAAACCGAATTCATTGTTGGTACCGAAAGTGATGTCCGCCAAGTAAGCCTGACGACGTGCTTCCGAGTTGGGCTGGTGCTTGTCGATGCAATCCACGCTCAAGCCGTGGAACATATACAACGGGCCCATCCACTCCGAGTCACGCTTAGAGAGGTAGTCGTTGACCGTCACCACATGCACACCGTTGCCGGTCAAAGCATTCAGGAAGACAGGCAAGGTAGCCACGAGCGTCTTACCCTCACCAGTAGCCATCTCGGCAATTTTACCTTTGTGGAGCACCACGCCACCGAAGAGCTGCACGTCATAGTGCACCATGTTCCACTTCAGGTCGTTACCACCGGCCATCCAGTGGTTCTGATAGATGGCTTTATCGCCCTCGATACGAACGAAATCTTTCGAAGCAGCCAAGGCGCGATCAAAGTCGGTGGCAGTCACCACCAGTTCCTCATTCTCCGAGAAACGGCGGGCGGTATCCTTCACGATAGCGAAAGCCACGGGAAGCACCTCGTCCAAAGCCTTTTCGTACTTGTCGAGCACCTCCTTCTCCAGCTTATCGATCTGAGCGAAGAGCGCTTCGCGTTGTTCCAGCTCCGTCTCTTCCACCTTCGCCTTCAATTCAGCAATTTTGTTCTTCTCCTCAGTAGCCGACTGTTGAATAAACGCCTTCAACTCCTGCGTTTTGGCACGAAGCTCATCGTTACTCAACTTGGCGATATCCGGATAGGCAGCCTTGATTTTTTCGACCCAAGGTTGGATCTCTTTCATATCCCGAGTAGACTTATTACCAAACAGCTTACTCAAAAATTCATTAAATCCCATTCTATGTTTTGTTTTTATTATTATCAATTAGATGCTTAGCGGGTGCAAAGGTAATGAAAATGGCTCTGTTTTACGACTTTTCACCCAATTATTTACTTCTCGTAATCTGTTAAAGGAGCCGACCCGCACGCATTGGGGGCTCTGATACGCATAAAATGGGTTAAAGTGGGCGCGATGCGGTCCACTGTGACCGGTGTATGAAGGGTTTGAGGGCGTGTGCCGGCTCCCCAGAAAATAAGAGGGAAAGCCGTGTACGAGTCGCGTACCACCTGATAGTCCACGCCATTCACCGCATATTCGTTCATTAACTTCCACCCCGGAGCAATCTCCACCACCAAATCGCCGGAGCAGAAAGGGTGATAGGCGTTGCGCACGCGCTTGGCGTCGGGGGTCACTGCGTTCAGGCTGAGCGACTGGGAGGTGTAGACCGCCTTCACCCCGCTGAACTGCGACAAGAACTCAGAGGCAGTGGCCAGCACCTGCGCCAGGTTCAACTGCTTCTTCTCAATAAGTTTACGGTCGAGATAAATCTCCCGTCCGTGATACGTATCCACATACTTCCCCTGTCCGTAAGAGGCCGTGAGGTACATATTCAGCAGCGCCGTGCAGCGATCCATGCGGAACTCGCCCGTCGGGATGTGGTAGGTGCCGTTCATGTCCGTAGTCTCCGCATCCACATAGCCCGTGGAAGTGACGAAGACGAAGAGGTTCTGCGCCCCCACCTTCTTCTCGGCCGCCGTGAGCAACTCCTCAATCTGACGGTCGAGGCGCGCATAAGTATCCTGAATCTCCACCGGATGCTCCAGCGGCGACTTATGTTCGAAAGCCCCGGCATAGTAAGTCACCGAGAGGAAATCGGTCACCTCATCCATGCCCAGCTGCGTCGACTTCAGACAGCTGGTAGCCAAACGGTTCACCTCCTCATTCACCAGTCCGCTCGTCTTGAACGAACGATAGCGATGGTAGGCATCCGTAAAGCGATATTTAAATCCGTTGGCATCCGCCGACTGGAAATAAGTGTAGAGTTTCGGAGAGTGATAAGGCTCCCACGCCAACGAAGCGATGCGCGTATCCACCGCCATCCGGTCGTTGTAGGTAATCACCCACGAAGGGAAAGAGCCATAGTAAGTGGAACCCGCCCACTTACCGGTATCATCGTTGATCCAGAAGGCACCGTCCGCCGCATGACCGGCCGCAAAGACCGCCGCATCACGGAAGGGCGCAATGGCATAGACAATCGCCTTGCCCTGCGTAGCCATCTTCAATTCATCGGGCACCGTAGAGACCAACAGATGGGCGGGAGAACTATTCTCCGCCGTATAGATGCCCATGTACGCCTTGTCATCCACCGCCGTAATCACGCGCGACGTGGAGCGGTCCATCCACTCCTCGCCCACCACCCCGTGGTTATAGGGATTGGTGCCACTGAAAAGCGTGGCAATGGCCGAAGCGCGGTCGGGCTGTGCATAGTCGTAATAGGCACCGTCATAGAGCACTCCCTCGCGCAGCAAGCGCTTGAAGCCCTTCTCGCCATAGAGTGCAGAGAAGGCCTCCAGATAATCCGAGCGCAACTGGTCGATGGTGATGCCCACCACCAGCTTCGGGGTAGGAGTCACCGTCTGCGCCTGAATGCTCGCAATGGCAAGCGCCGCAAGGAGGGATGTCAGTATTCGTCCTTTCATTTCAATAGTTTTCTATATACGATAATCTTATGCGTCACTGATCGTAGTAACAAACATAATGCCAAAGGCAGTATGGCGGGATTAATTTTTTGAGGAATAATCGGCCAACACAAAACAAAGAGCAACACAATCGCTCCCGAGATGACATAATAAGAGTCGCGTTTCCCCTTGATATGACGCGCAATCAAGATGGGAAGATAGAGCAACGGGAGGGGATTGAACGGAATGATCAGGAAGTTGGAATCCACCGTGGGGTGCACGGAGAAGAAGAAGAGGAAGGCAATGATACAGCCTGCCACTCCCTGTGCTCCGAAGAGCAAGACATCCAACCCCCAGAAGTAACGATTCAACCGACGTTCAAACCAGCAAATCAATGCAATGAGCACGAAGAGCCCCCAGCCAGCCTGCATCGGCGTGATGGGGAATTCCTTCTCCACCTCACGTGCCGGCGGGTCGACAATACGTTCCTCCGAGATTACATAAGGACGGACTTCGTCGTAATTCTCCCGATCCACAATGAATGCGGTCTCTGAGGAACGCATCAACCCAAAGGGAACAAACATCTGCTTTATCTGGTCAACCGGCTTGTCAGCCTCAGCCCCCAGCAGGAAATCAATGCCGAATTCCGACCAAGGATGTTCTGCCGTATACTCATGAATCACACTGCGAAACGAGCGCATCGTGTCATTGCTCATATAATAAAGGTCGTAATTCAGCACCTGTTCAATCTTGTCGCGTGCACGCGTGGTACAATTGTCGTAAAAGTAGTTGTAACGGTAGACACGGTTCTCCGGCTGATAGTTCTCATTCAGAATGGACATCAACTTCAGTTTCTCCTTGTATTTCAAATTCAACTCCTGCTGAATGACGTAAGAGCCACGATTGTAATACTCCTGCGCAAAGTAGACATAGGGCACCACGCCCAACTCGTAATCCGTCTCGCCCTTTACAAAGCGATAGATAAAGTGGGGCGTGTTAAAGTTGAACATGCCGTAGTTGAAAACCAAATCCACCTGCTGCGTCAGGTTCTCAAAGCGAATGGCCGTGTGACCGAACAGCGTATAGATGGCTGAACCGGGCGCACAAGTCAGCAGACTGAAGCGAATGGAATCGTGGGGAGCTTCCGTCTGCCCCTCCGAGGATACCTCCGAAGCCACGCTGTCCGTGCCCGCCTCTGTCTGCCCCACTGCCCGAACAGGCAGCGACCAGCTGAGAACGACTAATATAATAAGGTGTAATAAAAATCTCTTCATGCTTCTAAATTCACCGCCGGAGCGACTGATTACAAATCACTTTCGTCGACAGTATCCAACTTCAGTTTGTCGCTATCGTCATGCTTGTCGTAATACTGTTTACGCAAGCGGTTCGAGTTAATCTCCTGATCCAGCTGACGGTTGCGGAAGACATCAATCGCCGCATAGATGGCCTGACGGAAAGAGTTCTCCGATGCCACACCCTTGCCGGCAATGTCATACGCCGTACCGTGGTCGGGCGAAGTACGCACGATGGGCAAACCCGCCGTAAAGTTCACCCCTTCGTCCATGCTCAGCGCCTTAAAAGGAGCCAAGCCCTGGTCGTGATACATCGCCAAGATACCGTCGAACACCGAGAGGTTGGAAGAGCCCATGAAACCGTCGGCAGGATACGGACCGTAGCACTGCACGCCCTTGCCCTGCATCTCCTGAATGGCCGGAGTGATGATGGTCTGCTCCTCGTCGCCCAGCAAGCCGTCGTCGCCGGCATGCGGATTGAGCGCCAACACCGCAATACGCGGTGCGTCCAGGTTGAAGTCACGTTTCAACGACTGGTTGAAGATGGCAATCTTCTCCTCAATCAACTCCTTCGTAATGGAAGAAGCCACCTCGCGGATAGGCACGTGGGTAGTTACCAACGCCACGCGCAAGCCCTCCTTCATCAGAATCATCAACGCCTTCTTGCCGTCGCCCACACGCTCCTCGATATACTCCGTGTGACCGGGGAAGTGGAACGCGTCCGACTGGATGGTATGTTTGTTGATCGGGGCAGTCACCAAGACATCAATCAACCCCTCGCGGTACTCCTGCAACGCCTTTTCGAGGGCATTGAGTGCCGAGCGACCCGCCTCGGGAGTCGGTTTGGAGAACTCCACCTTCACCTCCTCCTCGTCACAGTTGACCACGCTCAGTTTGTTGGGCGCCGCCTCCGAAGCCGAGTTCACGATGCTGAAAGGCGTCTGCAAATCCATCGCCTTACGGTGGTAAGCCGCCGTCTTCGGAGAGCCGTAGACAATCGGCGTACAAAGTTCGAACATCACCGGGTCGGCAAAAGTCTTCAGAATCACCTCATAACCCACTCCGTTGATATCCCCTTGGGTGATACCCACTCTAATTTTATCTCTTTCCATGATCTATTGCTATTTTACAGATTTCTTTTCCGTTTCGGCAGGCGTCTCCTCCACGCCCTCTTCCGTCAGTTCCGCCACTTCCGTCTCCGCCGGCAGCTGGAGGGTATAGAGCGAAGCCTCCATCATGCGGATCAAGTTGCGTTTCAGTTTGTCGGGCGAGTAGATGAAAGCCTCCACTACCACCACGCGACCGTTCTGCTCGTCCACGCGCGAGTGAGAAACGAACGGGCCACCCATCATGTCACCCTTCATCGACCACAAGCCGCGAGCCTCCTGAGCATACGCGCCATGCACCATGATATCCTTCGTCTCCACATACATCGTGTCGGTCATCATATACATTCCCTCGCGAGCACCCGGCAGGTTCGCCTGCATCACCGAGTCGCGCTTCTGAATGAAGTATTCGCGGGTAAAGGTGTTGGTATCAGTGTAAGGGAAGCTGTAAACCACCACATTCATATCACTGGTAGCCGTATTGGTAGAGCCCCAGAAGAAGTGGTCGCCCGTCTTGTAGTAAGTCAGGTCGGTCGGCACGTAGAGCTTGCATCCGAAGATACTGTCCACCTTGCGTTCCACAACGTCACTATGTTTAGCCGTCACCTCCTTCACCTGACGGTTCAACTCCGCCTTCACAAAGAAGTCGATGATGGTCTGACTGTTCTTCGTAACGAACTCGGCAAACTCCTCCTCGTTGGGTGCCTGAATCTTCATAATCATCTGCGGTTGCGCGAAGACGTTGCGTGAGAACTTCATCTTCGGCTGCGTATAGATATCCTGAATATCCACGATGATGATGTTACGGAAGATACGCAGTACGCGGTCGAAATGGTCGGCATCGACATTCGAGATACGGAACGAACGCTCCGACTGCGGCAAGCCCGGTACATCCGTATCGAGCACGTCGAAAAGGGCACGACCGGCAGGACGCTCCCACTGTGCGTTATCAATCACCACCAACATCTCGTAAGGACGACCGCTGGACACCGGGGTAAACATAGACCCGTTCTTACAGCCACCGAAGACTAAAACCACGGCGAGCAAACTCAGGGTAAGGAAAATGTGCTTCATGATGTTTATCTTTCTATATTTTCATTCAAGTTAAAAATTCAATTTACTATTTCACGTGGGACATACACGTTGCATCCGCGACGTCCTCAAATCTCGATATGTTGTTGCTTAGCCGTAGAGAGCATGCCGCACGCCGCGAAGATATCCTCGCCGCGGGAAGCGCGGATGGTGGTAAACACCCCGTGCTGCGTCAGGTAATCGCGAAACTCCGTCATACTTTGCAAGTCGGTGCCCTGCAGATCCACGTTCGGAATGGCATGGAAGCGAATCAGATTGATGCGGCAATCCAAGCCCTTCAACAGTTTCACCAACTCACGGGCATAAACCAGCGAATCGTTCACCCCCTTGAAGACGATATACTCAAACGAAAGGCGACGCTGCTTGCTGAAGTCGTAACCACGAAGCAACTCCACCACCTCGGTAATCGAGAAGGCACGCTCCGCCGGCATCAACTCCCGACGCTGTGCCGGGAAAGGCGAGTGCAAACTAATCGCCAAGTGGCAATCGCTCTCCTCCAGGAAACGTTGCAAGCCCTTGCGCAAGCCCACCGAAGAGACCGTAATGCGCTTGGGGCTCCATCCGTAGCCATAATCGGCCGTCAGGATACGCAGTGCCTTCAGCACCTCGTCCAAGTTATCGAACGGTTCCCCCATACCCATCAGCACCACGTTCGTCAGTCGGTCGCGCTCCGGGATGGAGTAAATCTGATTCAGAATCTGGTTGGCGGTCAGGTTCGCGGTAAAGCCCTGTTTACCGGTCATGCAGAACTTGCAATTCATCTTGCAGCCCACCTGCGACGAGACACACAGCGTAGCGCGGTCGTCATCCGGGATAAAGACCGACTCCACATAGTTGCCCGCAGGCGTGCGGAACAGATACTTCACCGTACCGTCCACCGAGCGCATGGCCTCCACCGGAGCGGAAGCCCCCACCTCATACTGTTCGTTGAGCAGCGCCCGATGTTTGAGCGAAAGGTTGGTCATCTCATCGATGCTCGCCACCTTCTTGTCGTAAATCCACGAAAGAATCTGTTTGGCCGTGAACGCCGGCATCTTCAACGCCGTCACCACCTCTTTCATCTCCTCCATCGTCATGCCCAGCAGCACTTTTTTCGTTTCGTTCATCACTAATACAATAACAGTTATCACGCAAAGGTAAAGAAAAAAGTGGAACAAACGCAGATTTACGCGACATAATCATTATATTTGCACCCATTATTTAATTAATTTACAGAAAAACCCGTCCCCTAATCGGGGAAAGAAATGATTTTTATGGCAAAACAATCTACCATTTGTTTCATGCCCTACCTCAACGAGGAGCAGGCAAAAAGAAACATACAAGAATTTCAGAAAATTAAAGAGATTGCATCCATCGTTCTGCTAGCAAAGGAGGAGACCGAGGAGAAGGAGTTCATGAATTGTCCCATCCTGCCCATCGGCAACCTTTTCTCCACCAAAGCCCTCCGTGAGATTGCCGACTATGCAGCCGCAGACGAAGCATGTAACATACTGTTCTACACCCGTACCGCACCCATCACCTTGAACGAGAAGGCACTCAGCAACATGATTGCCACCATGACGGAGAACAAGAAAAACGAGGACGAGGACGACTTTGACGAAGATGATTTTGACGAAGATGACTTCGATGAGGATGATTTCGATGAGGATGATTTTGATGAAGACGACTTCGACGAAGATGATTTTTACGAACGCAAAAAGACTTCGTCAACCATGCTCTACTCCCACTACTACGTTCAGGAAGGCGATGTGCGTAAGCCACACAAACAGATTGCCTACCAATCCGGCAGCTATCGCGACGACTTCGACTTCGGTCCGCTGATGCTCATTGATTCCGAGGCACTGACAGAAGCGATAAAGAGAGCGCCCGACTATCAATACGCGGGCTTCTACTATGCCCGTCTGGGCTTCGATATTGACTGGACCATGCCGACCCTGATAGAGGATTTTGTTTACACCATTGAGGAGAGCGACCATCGTCGTGCCGAGGAGAAACAGTTCGACTACGTTGACCCGAAGAACCGCGAGGTACAGGTGGAAATGGAACAAGCGCTGTTGCGTCAGACGACGTATGACGGTATTCACATCGAGGCCGGAGCGTATGAGAACCTGGCGCGCATCTATGCCGACCATCCCGTGAATGGACTTTCGGTGATTATCCCCGTACGCAACCGCGTCCGTACCATCGGTGACGCCATCCGTTCCGCTCTTTTCCAGGAGTGCCAAATGCCGTTCAACATTCTGATTGTCGACAACCATTCGACGGACGGCACCACGGAGGTCATTGCCGACTGCGCCGCACACGACCCGCGCATCGTGCATATCATTCCAGAGACGAACGATTTGGGCATCGGGGGTTGCTGGAACCTGGCACTGCATCATAAGGATTGCAAGACCTTGGCGGTGCAGCTGGACAGCGACGACCTCTACAGCGACGAGCATACTTTACAGAAGATATTGGAGGTGTTCCTCCGCAAACAGTGCGCCATGGTGATTGGTTCTTATCGCATGACCGACTTCAACCTGAACACCATCGCTCCGGGCGTCATCGACCACCGCGAATGGACCGAGCGCGAAGGTCGCAACAATGCCCTGCGCATCAACGGACTCGGCGCCCCGCGCGCTTTCTACGTGCCTTTGCTCAAGGAGATGAAATGGGAATTCCCCAACACCAGCTATGGCGAAGACTACGCCATGGCGTTGCGCATTTCCACCATTTACCCCATTGAACGTATCTACGACGTCATCTACCTGTGCCGCCGCTGGGAAGGCAACTCGGACGCCGGACTGAGTCTGGAGAAGATCAATGAGAACAACTTCTACAAAGATTCGCTCCGCACGGAAGAGGCGGCTCGAAGAAGAAAGATAGAAACAGCCAATGACATGGGCTATCCCAACTGTTTTGGGTTAGAAAACTACTTTATGGGTATGATGAGACGTTGGCCGTTAGCCAACAAGAATTACCACGATTTGGAGCAGGTACAGATGCGTCAGTGCAGCAACTCACTCGTGTTGCAGCACAATCCGAACCGCGTGGCCTCCACCAAGCCGGTGGTAGACATCCGGACCACCGCCACCGACTCTTGCATTCTTTGTCGCGACCGTCGTCCGGAAGAGCAAATCAGCCTGAAAGAGTACAGCTCCGGAAGTCTCGGGAAGTATGAGATTCTTTTGAACCCTTACCCCATCTTCCCCATGCACTTTACCGCCATCTACAAGCAGCATCGCAACCAATCGTTCCGCTACAGCATCGACTGGCTGGTGAAGGGGGTAGAGCTTGCAAGTCTGAATGAATACATCTTCCTCTACAACGGAGCCAAATGTGGCGCTTCCGTGGCCGAGCACGACCATTTCCAGCTCTTCAAGCAGCGGCGGATGCCTATCATGCAATGGGTGGAAGCGGGCATGAAGCAGAGTGAGCCGATGCCTTTCGATAGCGAATATGTGAAGGTGCACGCACTGACCTGCACGCCCTATCCGATGTGGGTGGTCAGTGAGGAGAACAATCGACACATGGGCGACGTGTTCCGTGCGTTGACCGCCATTCAGGGGGTATTGCCGAAAGAGGAAGGCGAGGAGGAACCGCGCTTCAACGTGCTGGCTTGGAGCTTCAGCAAGACGTGCAAACGCTACGTGATTATTCCGCGCAGCAAGCATCGCCCCGACTGTTTCTACGCCACCGGCAACGCACAGCATCTGGTGAGTCCGGGCGCCATCGACATGGGTGGTGTCATCATTCTGCCGAGAGCGGAGGACTTTAAGACGCTGCAGGAGGACGAGGCACTGCGCATTCTTCAGGAGGTGGCTCTCGCCCCGGAAGAGATGGAGCGTTGCATCGCGCGCTGGAAAGAGGCGATGGAGTTTTAAAGAAACATTGTAAACGATATAAATTTCCTGGAAGATGAAAGAACCGGAAATTAGTGTGGGCATCGTAAATGCTCAGGAAATACATTTCACCCTGAACCGCGACTATTTCGCGAAGGGTGAGACGGTGAAAGGGGAACAGACGGTCTCCTTCAGCGAAGGGGGTATCTTGTGGAACGGCAACCTCTACAAGGAACTTACCTTCACTCCGCTGGAGGAGAACGCTTCGTTCTCGCTCTATAACGTGACGATTGGTATCAATTTCCATTGGGAGCGACAGGAGACGCAGGTCTTTCTGGGCACCTTGCGACTGATTGTGGAGGAGGAGAAGATTACGGCCATCAATATTCTTCCGGCGGAGGAGTATCTGATTAGTGTGATCTCTTCGGAGATGAAGGCGACTTCCTCGCCGGAGTTTCTGAAGGCGCACGCGGTGATCTCCCGCAGTTGGCTCTTTGCGCAGATTGAGAAGCGCAAGAGTGTGAAGGAGAGTGGTACCGACTTTTTCTCGTTTAGTAAGACGGACACGGAGTATATCCGCTGGTATGACCGCGAGGACCATGTCAACTTTGATGTCTGCGCCGACGACCATTGTCAGCGTTACCAAGGCATCACCAAAGCCACCAATCAGGCGGTGGCGGAGGCGGTGAAGGCTACGCGTGGTCAGCTGTTGATGCACGGCCGCAGCATCTGTGACGCGCGCTTCTCGAAATGTTGCGGCGGCGTGACGGAGGAGTTCGAGAACTGTTGGCAGAACACGCATTACCCTTACCTCACTTCGGTGCGCGACGCGGATCTGAGTGAGCAGGGGGCAACCGTCGACCTCACCAAGGAGGGGGCGGCGGAAGAGTGGATTCGCAACGCGCCTCCTTCGTATTGTAACACAAGCAATGCCTTGATTATCTCGCAGATATTGAACCGGTACGACCGTGAGACCACCGACTTCTATCGCTGGAAGGTGCACTACACCCAGTCGGAACTTTCCGAACTGATTCGCCAGCGCTCGAAGATTGACTTTGGTTTCATCATCGACCTGATTCCTGTGCAGCGGGGCAAGTCGGGCCGTATCTCCAAACTGAAGATTGTGGGCTCGCTCCACTCGCTGATTATCGGCAAGGAGTTGGAGATTCGTCGCACCCTCTCGTCGTCGCACCTCTTCAGTTCCGCCTTTGTCGTCGACAAGGGTCCGCTGAAGAACGGCTTCCCGGAGAGCTTCACGCTGACCGGTGCCGGATGGGGACACGGCGTGGGCTTGTGTCAGATTGGTGCCGCCGTGATGGGCGAGCGCGGTTTTACTTACGAACAGATTCTGCTCCACTATTACAAGGGGGCCGATGTGCGTAAGTTCTATTAAGTAATGAAGATTTAGCAGACAGAAGAGATGAAGAGAAGAAACGCTTGGGGATGGATACCGACCCTCTATTTTGCGGAGGGACTGCCCTACTATGCCGTGATGACCATGGCGGTGATTATGTATCAGAACTTGGGACTCTCCGATGCGGAGATTGCCTTTTACACCGGCTGGCTGGGCGTACCTTGGGTCATCAAGCCGCTCTGGAGCCCCTTCATCGACCTGCTGCGCACCAAGCGTTTCTGGGTGCTCTCCATGCAAACCTTGATGGCGGCGGCTTTTGCCTGCATTGCTTTCTTCTTGCCTGCCGCCTTCTTCGTGAAGGCTACACTGGCTTGCTTCGCACTGCTGGCTTTTGCTTCCGCCACGCACGACATCGCGGCCGACGGTTTTTACATGCTGGCCCTGACGCCCAAGGAACAGTCGTTCTTTGTGGGCATCCGTAACACCTTCTACCGCTGTGGCAGTATCTTCGGACAGGGGGTGCTGATTATGTTGGCGGGACTGCTGGCGGAGGGGAAGCTGATTCCTTCGGTGGGTGGCAACGTGGTGCTGGCTTGGAGCATTGTCTTTTATCTGCTGGCGGCCATCTTCGTGGGACTGTCGCTGCTGCATGGCGTGACGATGCCGAAGGCTGCCGACGACCGGCCGCGCAGTAACACGAGTGCGAAGGAGCTGCTCGTCAACTTTTGGCAGACCATTGTTACCTTCTTCCGCAAGGAGCACATCGGACTGACGCTCTTCTTTATTCTGTTCTACCGCCTGGGCGAGTCGCAACTAGCCAAAATTGCACCGCTGTTTGTGCTGGCACCCACCGAGAAGGGGGGCTTGGCACTGACCACTACGACGGTGGGCGGCATCTATGGAACGCTGGGGGTCATTGCGCTGTTGCTGGGAGGCATTGTGGCGGGCGTACTGGTGTCACGCAAGGGACTGAAGTATTGGATCATCCCCATGGCTTTTGCCATCAACTTGCCCGACCTGCTCTACGTGGTGATGGCTTGGGCACAAGTGGATCAGTTGTGGCTGATTTCTCTCTTTGTGATTATCGAACAGTTTGGGTACGGCATCGGCTTTGCGGCCTACATGCTCTACCTTATATATATAGCCACCGGCACCCATAAGACGGCACACTATGCGCTGGCCACGGGACTGATGGCGGCAGGTATGTCCTTCCCGGGCATGGTGGCGGGCTATCTCTCGGAGACGCTGGGCTACACACGTTTCTTTATCGTGGTATGCCTCTGCACGCTTCCGGGCATCTTAGCGGCGTTCAAGATTCAGCAGATTCTGCCGGAGAGCTTCGGAAAGGAGAATAAATAGAATTCATAAGGAGTAAACGTATGATACTGATTGCAGATAGCGGGTCGACCAAGACCGATTGGGCACTCTTGAAGGAGGACGGGACGACGTTCGAGGTGGCGACTCAGGGCATCAATCCTTTTCATCAATCGCAGGAACAGATTGCACAGTTGCTGCGCGAGGAGTTGTTGCCGAAGTTGAAAGAAGAGGATTACTCAGGAGACGTTCCCGAAGGGTTCGTCACCGCAATCTATTTCTATGGCGCGGGATGCACCCCGGAGAAATCGCCCCGCTTGGCCGAATGCCTGCAGGCGTGCTTTCCGAAAGCCACTACCGTGGAGGTGCAGAGCGATTTGCTCGGTGCCGCCCGTGCACTTTGCGGCAAGCAGCCGGGCATTGTCTCTATTCTGGGCACCGGCTCCAACTCGTGCTACTACGACGGCGAGCGGATGGTGCAAAACACGCCGGCGCTGGGATATATCCTCGGCGATGAAGGCAGCGGGGCTACGCTGGGCAAACGACTGGTGGGCGACTGTCTGAAAGGACAACTGCCGGCCGCGCTCTGTCAAGCCTTTCTGGAGGAGTACCACCTGACGCAGGCGGAGATTATCGAGCGTGTCTACCGTCAGCCATTGGCCAATCGCTTTCTGGCAAGTCTCTCGCCCTTCCTCTATCAGCATCGCAAGGAGGAGGCAGTGCATCAGCTGTTGTTGAGTTGCTTCGACGATTTCTTCACGCGCAACCTGCTAGCCTATCCCCGGGAGTCGCTCTACTTCATCGGTTCCATCGCCCACTACTACCGCGAAGAACTGACCGAGGTGGCGACACGCCACGGCTACACCCTGGCACGCATTCTGCAACGTCCCATGGAAGGACTGATTCGCTATCATTTAAATTCATAATCCAAACAGAGATGAGTTTTATCAAGATTACAGAACAACCCTCGCTCTACGACCATCTGGAGGAGATGTCGGTGCACGACCTGCTCGTGAATATCAACCGAGAGGATCAGAAAGTGGCCCTCGCCGTGGAGCAATGTATTCCGCAAATAGAAAAACTGGTGGAAGCCATCGTCCCGCGTATGCAGGAGGGTGGCCGCATCTTCTATATGGGCGCCGGCACGAGCGGTCGTCTGGGCGTCTTGGACGCTTCGGAGATTCCGCCCACCTTCGGTATGCCCAACACGTATGTCATCGGACTGATTGCCGGGGGCGAACGCGCTTTGCGCAACCCGGTGGAGAACGCAGAGGACAATCCCTTGCGCGGCTGGGAAGAGTTGGTGGAGCATAGTGTGAACGAGAAAGATACCGTCATCGGTATCGCTGCTTCGGGCACTACCCCCTACGTGATTCACGCCCTGCATGAGGCACGCAAGCGCGGCATCCTCACCGCCTCCATCTGCAGTAACCCCGAGGCTCCTCTCTCTCAAGAGGCAGACATCGCCATCGAGATGGTGGTGGGACCGGAGTTTGTCACCGGCAGTTCGCGCATGAAAAGCGGCACGGGCCAGAAGATGATTCTGAACATGATATCCACCGCCACCATGATTCGTATGGGGCGCGTCAAGGGCAACCGGATGGTTAACATGCAGTTGAGCAATCAAAAGTTGGTCGACCGCGGCACCCGCATGCTTGTCGACCTGCTCTCACTCCCCTACGACGAAGCCCAAAAACTGTTGCTCAAGTACGGCTCCGTGCAAAAAGTGTTGGCTGTTTTCAGTGAGGACCGCCTTTAACCTGCTAATTCTTAGGGAAAAGTAAATATTTTTGGCAACAAAGAGATGGTCACATGAAAAATATTTCGTATCTTTGCGGCCGAATTATATAAACAATATAATGTCTCACTTAATAAATTTTTAAATTAACATTATTATTCATGGAAAAATTTGAGAAAGTAGCTCCCAACGCAGACTTTAACTGGGATGCTTATGAGAATGGCGAAGCCGCTACCGGCGTTAGTCGTGAGGACTTGGAGAAAGCCTACGATGGTACGCTGAACAAAGTGAACGACCGTGAGGTTGTTGACGGTACTGTAATCGGAATGAACAAACGCGAGGTTGTTGTTAACATCGGTTACAAATCAGACGGTATCATTCCTTTGAATGAGTTCCGTTACAATCCTGACTTGAAGATTGGTGACACTGTAGAGGTGTATATCGAGAATCAGGAGGACAAAAAAGGACAGTTGATTCTGTCACACAAGAAAGCTCGTGCAGCACGTTCTTGGGATCGTGTAAACGCTGCGCTTGAGTCTGAGGAAATCATTAAGGGTTATATCAAGTGCCGTACGAAGGGTGGTATGATCGTTGACGTATTCGGTATCGAGGCTTTCTTGCCGGGTTCACAAATCGACGTGAAACCTATCCGCGATTACGATGTATTCGTTGGTAAGACAATGGAATTCAAAGTGGTTAAAATCAACCAGGAATTCAAGAACGTGGTTGTTTCTCACAAAGCCCTCATCGAGGCTGAGTTGGAGCAGCAGAAGAAAGAAATCATCGGTAAACTCGAGAAGGGTCAAGTACTCGAGGGTACTGTTAAAAATATCACTTCTTACGGTGTATTCATCGACTTGGGTGGCGTAGACGGTTTGATCCACATCACTGACCTCTCTTGGGGCCGTGTAAGCGATCCGAAAGAAGTTGTTGAGTTGGATCAGAAGTTGAACGTCGTTATCCTCGACTTCGACAACGAGAAGAAACGTATCGCTCTCGGTTTGAAACAGCTCACTCCGCATCCTTGGGACGCTTTGAATCCTGACTTGAAAGTAGGTGACAAAGTGAAAGGTAAAGTTGTTGTGATGGCTGATTACGGTGCATTCATCGAGATCGCTCCGGGCGTTGAAGGTTTGATTCACGTTTCTGAGATGTCTTGGTCACAGCACTTGCGTTCTGCTCAGGACTTCATGA
>CAYSOW010000019.1:25132-26307 GCA_964432715.1 uncultured Bacteroides sp. | reverse complement strand
CTGCCTTTGACGTGAAGGTGGATAGCTGGGGGGAATTTGAAGATGTAATGATGCAACTATAAAACTAATAATAGGTATATATAATCTTTAATTTACTAACTTAAATAACACAAAAAAAGAATGAAGAATTTTCTAATGTTTACTGCTGCGATGGCAGCAATGTGTATGGTAAGTTGCTCTAACGATGAGTATACTGAAGTGGCTGAATCTAAAGCAATCTCTTTTGAGAATGCTTTTGTGGACAAGAGTACGCGTGCTGAGTTAGACGCATTTACGTTGAGTAAGTTTACGGTCAATGGGTATCAGGGAGAGAATTTGTTGTTTGATGGACAGGAAGTAGAAAAGGACGCTGATGGAAATTGGACTTATTCTCCGGTGAAATACTGGGTGGCCGGTGCTTCTTACTCTTTTATGGCGGTGGCTGATGCTACGGTGAAAGAGAAGAGTTTGTCAAGTGGTACGCTGACGACTAAGATTGAGTTTACCAACGATGGTGAAACGGATGTGTTGGCTTCTGCACAGGTGAACCAGACAGGTGCTACGGAGGATGCTGTGGCGTTCACTTTCAAGCACTTGCTCTCTAAGGTGAAATTCACTTTTGATAATGGTTTCGCTTCTGATGATGATGTGACGTTGCAGGTGAAGGGTGTGAAGATTACCAATGCTTATACCACTGCTACGGCGACAGTTTCCGGTACTACTCCGGATATCTCTTGGGATGCTACCGGGGATGCGGCTCAACTGGAACTGGCCTTTGGTGATACTGAGGAGATTGCTCCTGCTGACAACGATGAGGCTGCTAATACGCTCTACCTGATTCCTTCTTCAGGAAAGGATTATACGGTGACATTTGATATTGACGTGATAGCGAATGCTGACAATGACAATAAGTTTGTATCGCAGACTTATAGCCATACGGTAACGGTCAGCAACGTGGAGTTTAAGCCGGGTTACAGCTATAACCTGACGGCTTCTTTGAATGCTTCTAATGTGGGTGGCGAGAATGAAACATTGTTGCCTATCAACTTCTCTGTGAACGGTGTAGCTCAATGGGAGAATGCAACTTCTGCTATTGTTGAATAATCGATTTTTGTGATCATACTACCTTTGTTGTAGGTGCAGGGGGAGGGGGTTCCTCCTCCTGTGCTTGCCACAAGAAAATCAATCTGCATGAA
>CAYSOW010000019.1:0-25032 GCA_964432715.1 uncultured Bacteroides sp. | reverse complement strand
AGGGGGAGGGGGTTCCTCCTCCTGTGCTTGCCACAAGAAAATCAATCTGCATGAATTCAATCTGCATGAAAACTATTTCCCTTATCAGTTTGGGCGTGATGGCAACCTTGACGGGTTCCCTCATGTCTTGTAG
This sequence comes from uncultured Bacteroides sp., assembly GCA_964432715.1. Classification (GTDB taxonomy): domain Bacteria; phylum Bacteroidota; class Bacteroidia; order Bacteroidales; family Bacteroidaceae; genus Phocaeicola_A. The sequence continues at coordinate 24,899 of CAYSOW010000019.1, read as the reverse complement.
TGAATCGCTCTTGGAACAGGGTGACTCTTCGGGTGTGTCGTCTGATTTGATTTGCTTCGCGGTGTCTGAAGGTGCGACGACTCGTGCCTTGGAGGCTCCGGTGGAGTCTTTGGCCCGTGTGCTCCCTTTGGTGGACGGACAGGCGAACGACTCGTTGTATCTGACGGCTTCGGAGGTGGCGCGTGACCGGGCTCTGACTCGTGCGGAGATGATTACTGACAATCCTGAAAAGTTTCTGGTTACTTCCATGATACGTAAACAGGGGGAGACAACAGAGAACTTGTACTTCCGGCAACAGTATCAAAAGTCGGGTACGGAGAATCTGTATCAGGGTGCCAAGAATTACTATTGGCCCGGCAGCAACTGGAACCTGGACTTCTATGCGGTGAACGAGGAGGTGACGATGAACGAGGATAATGTCTCGTTTGATTATAAGGTGCCTGAGGAGCAGGCGAGTCAGCAGGATTTGCTGGTGGCAAAGGCGAAAAATATTTCCGGCGATGCTCAAACTTCTGTGGGGCTCGACTTTCAGCATGCATGTACGGCTATTCAGTTTGCAGTGAAGAATATTCCTACGACGACCACACTGAAGGCAATTCGCCTGAAAGGGGTCCGATACAAAGGTACCTATCATTTTAATGAAGAGACTCCCTGGGTGCTTAGTGACGATACGTTCGACTTTGAGTGCAGTGGGGTGGAGGGTACTTGGATGATGCTTCCGCAAGTTTTCGGTGAAGATGATGAGGCTGTGGTGGAGGTGGTGCTGTCAGAGTCCGGCAAGGACGATTGTGTTTATACGTCGAAACTGGCCGGTAATGAGTGGAAAGAGGGACAGGCACTGCGTTATACCATTAGTATTAATGCAGATTATCAGATAAATTTGGACGTCAAAGATCAGACGGTGGATGCGCACTATGTGAAAGCCAAGGTGGTGGTGAATGCTACTTATTTGGATGGAAAATCGTGGACCCTCTCTGCCGATAATGATGCAACATTGCTTTTTGCAGCAAAGGCCAACTCTTTTATCCAGTCGGGCTATTGGACGGATATAGATCTTTCGGATGGAAGTTCGGCTCGTGGAGAGTCTTCTCTTACCGGAACGATTGATGATTCCGGAAAGGAAATCTATGTCATGATTCCACAAAACGAGGGTACGCAAACTCGTCAAATAACGCTCTCTTTGTCTGTGGACGGAACGTCGTTTTCAACCTCTTCCATCCAGCAATTGGCGGCGGAGGATGGTTGGGAACAAATTGATGAGGGGGACGATGGAGACTTTGGATTTAACTGGGATCGTGTGGTATACTATGGATATCGGTATGAATGTGCTCGGTCAAACGTCTTGACTTGTGCAAAATATGAGAGCTATCTTAATCAAATTATTAGTGAAAATGGTGCCACGACTTATGCGTCGGTAGGATATAATGAGTTTACGCCGGATGATAAACGTCTTCTTCAGTGGCGTTATTACATCAAAATTGACTATGCTGCTTTGAATGATGATATACTGAATAATAGTCAATCGGATGGCTTATCAAATACTCAAGAACTGTATGAAAAAGCCGGAACTACGGTGTCAAATGCTTTTGAAGAGACCATCATGTCCATTAAAAAGACGGAATGGGGTGCAGAAAATGAAGATGCGTTTCGATATGGTGATGGAACAAAAACAGAGGAAGGTTATCCTGATGCCTCATCAGGAACTGCTATTAATAAGTCGGCTGCGGTGGGCGCTTGCTTGAAGAAGAACCGATATAATTTACAGAAAAGTTCAATGAACGACGGTATTCAAAGCTCCGAGGGTTATCACTTAGTCCTTCCGGAAATTGTTTGGTATCTTCCGGCGGTCGATGAATTTAAGAACATCCCGTCATTGCAAGACCCCGTCGTGGCTTCGGAGTGCTGGTCTTCTTCTATTGGTGATAATACCACGAAGGCTTACTCAGGTTCCGGAGCAGAGACGGAACGAAGCACCACCTTAAAAATACGAGCCAAACGAAAATAAGAAAGAATTGTTTCTTAAACTTTGTCACACTTAGTCTGGAAGATGCTGCACGAAAAGCGGCACTTTCAGACTAAGTTTTTTATATTTCTGCCATTTTGTCAGTTCTTCCCCCTTTGGCAAGCAGTTTGAACTTTTTCAAGTGAAAGGCAATAACAAAGAAATAAAAAGGAGGTAAATATATGAACTTTGACAATTACACAATCAAATCACAAGAGGCTGTCCAGCAGGCAGTCAACTTGGTGCGCAACCGGGGACAGCAGACCATCGAACCGGAACATTTGATGGCGGGCGTGTTGAAGGTGGGAGAGAATGTAACCAACTTTATCTTCCAGAAACTCGGTATGAACGGACAGCAGTTTGCTGTGGCTATCGACCGACAAATTGATTCTTTGCCGAAGGTGTCGGGCGGCGAACCTTACTTGAGTCGTGAGGCAAACGACGTGCTGATGAAGGCCGAAGAGTATGCCAAGGAACTGGGCGACCAGTACGTGGCGCTGGAGGAATTCATCCTGGCTTTGCTGACGGTGAAGAGTACGGTGTCAACCATGCTGAAAGATGCCGGTATGACGGAGAAGGAACTGAAGGCGGCCATCAACGAACTGCGTAAGGGTGAGAAGGTGACTTCTCAATCGAGCGAGGATACGTATCAGTCGCTGAGTAAATATGCCATTAACCTGAATGAGGCTGCCCGTAGCGGTAAGCTCGATCCGGTGATCGGTCGTGACGAGGAGATTCGTAGGGTGTTGCAGATTTTGAGCCGTCGTACGAAGAACAACCCGATCTTGATTGGTGAGCCGGGTACCGGTAAAACGGCCATCGTGGAAGGCTTGGCACACCGTATCCTGCGTGGAGATGTGCCCGAGAATCTGAAGAACAAACAGATCTATTCTTTGGATATGGGTGCGTTGGTGGCAGGTGCCAAATATAAAGGTGAGTTTGAGGAACGACTGAAATCGGTCATCAACGAAGTCATCAAGGCGGAGGGTAACATCATCCTTTTCATTGATGAGATTCATACATTGGTGGGCGCCGGTAAGGGCGAAGGTGCCATGGATGCTGCCAACATCCTGAAACCTGCCTTGGCGCGTGGCGAGCTGCGTTCCATCGGTGCTACTACCCTCGACGAGTATCAGAAGTACTTCGAAAAGGATAAAGCCTTGGAGCGTCGTTTCCAGATGGTGATGGTGAACGAGCCGGATACGCTGAGCTCTATCTCCATCCTGCGTGGACTGAAGGAGCGCTACGAGAATCACCACAAGGTGCGTATCAAAGATGATGCCATCATTGCGGCGGTGGAACTCTCTAACCGTTACATCACCGACCGTTTCTTGCCGGATAAGGCCATCGACTTGATGGATGAGGCGGCAGCGAAATTGCGTATGGAGCGTGACTCTGTGCCGGAGGAGCTCGATGAGATCTCTCGTCGACTGAAACAGTTGGAGATTGAACGCGAGGCCATCAAACGCGAAAAAGATGAGGCTAAACTGCAGCAGCTGAACAAGGAAATTGCGGAGCTGAAGGAGCAGGAGAGTTCTTACAAAGCAAAATGGCAGAGCGAGCGTGAGCTGGTGAACAAGATTCAGCAAAACAAGCTGGAGATTGAACAACTGAAGTTCGAGGCCGACAAGGCGGAGCGTGAAGGTGACTACGGCAAGGTGGCGGAGATTCGCTACGGTAAGTTGCAGTCGCTGGATAACGAAATCAAGCAGATTCAGGAGGAACTGAAGACGAAACAGGGCGATTCGGCCATGATTAAAGAGGAAGTGACGGCGGAAGATATTGCCGACGTGGTTTCTCGGTGGACGGGTATCCCGGTGAGCAAGATGTTGCAGAGCGAGCGCGAGAAGTTGCTTCACCTCGAAGAGGAGTTGCACAAACGAGTGGTGGGTCAGGAAGAGGCCATTGAGGCGGTTTCTGATGCCGTTCGTCGAAGCCGTGCAGGTTTGCAGGATCCGAAACGACCGATTGGTTCGTTCATCTTCCTCGGTACCACCGGTGTCGGTAAGACGGAGTTGGCGAAGGCGTTGGCGGAGTATCTGTTCGACGATGAGTCGCTGATGACGCGTATCGATATGAGTGAGTATCAGGAGAAACATTCTGTCTCTCGTTTGATTGGTGCCCCTCCGGGATACGTGGGCTACGATGAGGGTGGTCAGTTGACCGAAGCGGTACGACGGAAACCTTATTCGGTGGTGTTGTTCGATGAGATTGAGAAGGCGCATCCGGATGTGTTCAACATCTTGCTGCAAGTGCTCGACGACGGTCGACTCACCGATAACAAGGGTCGTACGGTGAACTTCAAGAACACCATCATCATCATGACCTCCAACTTGGGTAGCTCTTACATCCAGAGTCAGTTCGAGAAGATGAACGAGAAGAACCACGACGAACTGGTGGAAGAGACGAAGAAAGAGGTCTTGGCGATGCTGAAGAAGACCATCCGTCCGGAGTTCCTGAACCGTATTGACGAGACCATCATGTTCTTGCCGCTGAATCAGCAGGAGATCAAGCAGATTGTGACCTTGCAGATTAACGGTGTGCGCAAGATGCTGGAGGAGAACGGTGTCACGTTGAAGATGACGGATGCTGCCGTTGAGTTCCTGGCTGAGGCCGGTTTCGACCCCGAGTTTGGTGCTCGTCCGGTGAAGAGAGCCATCCAACGTTACTTGCTGAACGACCTCTCGAAGAAGTTGTTGTCGCAAGAGGTGGACAATACGAAGCCGATTATTGTGGATGTGCAGGGCGATGCCTTGGCGTTCCGTAATGAATAATCCGCAAGGAATAAATAGAGAAATCCCCGCGAAGGTGTTGAGCTTTCACGGGGATTTCTTATATTTGTACGTTTCAAATTTTAAAAATATGGCAGATAACTACCTGGAAAAACAGCGCGAGCAGTATGAGGCTCGCAAGGCGGCTTGGCTGAAGAAGCGCAAGACGATGAAAAAGAAACCGCTCACTCCTGCTCCTGCATCAAGCAGCCTCCACACTCCGGGCGGCGGTGATGCGCTTCAGTCGCTTGTAGACGTAGACAAAAGCGGGGACAAGGAATAAGTTGGCGAAGACCCAGGCGGTGGGGTCGCCGAAACAGATGGCGGTGTATCCGAAGACGGGTACGGCAAATATCGCCACCAGGGTACGGGCAATCATCTCAGAAACGCCGGAGAACATGGCGAAGTTGGTGTAACCCGCTCCCTGAATGGTGTAGCGCAGGATGCAGAGCAATCCCAGAATGGGGAAGAAGCTGGCGGCAATGCGCAGAAACTCTACCGTCTTGTCGAGTATCTCCACTTCGCTGGGGTCGACAAAGAGCAACGCCATATAGCGGGAGGCGAGCATCAATACAATAAAGGTGAAGATGGCGTAAATCAGCATCATCTTGGTGGCGGCTTTGATGCCCAGCCAGATGCGCTCTGTCTTACCCGCTCCGTAGTTCTGACCGGTGTAGGTGGCCATGGCGATGCCGAGGCTCTCAAACGGACAGAGGAAGAACATCTTGATACGCATGGCGGAGGTGAAGGCCGCTACGCAGATGGTGCCCAAAGCGTTGTTGGCACTCTGCAGCAGGATGCTTCCGATGGCGGTGATGGAGAACTGCAAGCCCATCGGAACGCCGATGAAGAGCAGGGTCTTCGCTTGTGCGGTGCGGAACTTGCGGTCGCTCGCTTCTCCTTTCAATATCTCAAAATGACGGAACATATAGAAATAGCAGAGCAGGGCGGAAACACCTTGCGCAACCACTGTGGCCAATCCGGCACCGAACACGCCCCAATCGAGTACCAAGATGCAAACCAGGTCGAGCACGATGTTGAGAATCGTGGCCAGCAGCAGAAACCAGAACGGTGTCTTACTGTCGCCCAACGCCCGGATGATGCTGGAGAGCAGGTTGTAAAAGAAGGTGAAGGGGATGCCGATGAAAGTGATGAGCAGATAGTCGTACGCGCCGTCGAAGATGTTCTCCGGGGTGCGAATCATCTGCAGAATCTGGGGGCAGAGCAGACTGGTAATCAGCGCCAGGAGCACGGACATTACCAGCGCCAAGCGCAGACTGACAAAGACGAAGCGACGCATCGAGGTGTAGTCGCGCGCACCGAACTTCTGAGCCACGGGAATGCCGAATCCTCCGCAACAACCGTTGCAGAATCCCAGAATGAGAAAGATGACGGACGTGCTGGCACCTACGGAAGCCAGGGCATTGATGCCCAAGAACTTTCCGACGATGGCGGCGTCAATCAAGGAGTAGGTTTGTTGCAAAATATTTCCCAACAAAAGGGGAAAGGTGAACTTGAGGATGAGCGGCCAAGCGGCGCCCTCTGTCATTTCTTTGGATGTTGCCATAGTCACTAAACAATCTGTATCTTTTACCTAAAAACGGCGGCAAAGGTACACATTTTTAGTCACATACGGAAAATTATTTACTCAAAGAATTTTAACGCCGTCGCCATCACGCGTGCGCGTGCCTCTACCTCTTTAATACTCTCCAACGGAAAACCGAGTACGAAGGTGCGGTAGGCGTTGCCGCGATAGGCGGTGGCTGCTCCGTAGTTGCCGGCGCTGTAGGCATAGACGGCAAAGGCATTCTCCACGCCTTGCAGAATGGCGGGAGAGGGAACGGCGTACGACTCCTCGTTGGGGGTGCGGTAGAGGGTGAATGCTTGTCCGTTGCCGCGTACCTCCTCGGAAGTGCCGGTGGGGAGGTTGCCTCCGGAGATGCATTTCAGTGTCTGCTGCGTGAAGGCGGCTGCACTGAGGTCGTTGGTGAACGAACCGCTCACCAGCAACTTTCCGCCACGACCGCAATAGGAGGTCATCCATTGCTGTACGGCTGCGGGATAGGGGTGTTGCTCCACGCCCGACAGGTAGTCGACAATGGGGTATTGGGCGGGGTGTATGGTGCTGCCCTCCAACGCTTTCGCACTGCAGGAAGCGAACGAGTGGCCTCCGGCTGCCTGAATGGCTTTGCCGTGGAGGAAGGGGTAGTCGTAGCTATTACCTGCCAGCAGCATTCCCACCAGCTCACTACTACTGTAACCCAGTCCGTTCTCGCCCTCAATGCCCAACTTGTTGCGACTCACTACGCGCTGTTCTCCGCTGTATTCCGGCGTGCGCTGATAGGGAACTCCCGGATCTTCGTGCATATTGAATCCCTGCAAGGTGGTGGTCTCGATGGTGGCGGGTCCGCTCAGTCGGTCGAACCCGTTGACAATGAGTACCGTGCCGCGATTCTTCCGGGTGTGGTATGCCGAGAGAATTTCCGAAGGAAAACTCTCGCCACCCTTGTTGAGGGCCGTCACTTTGAAACTGTAGACCAGCTCCGGCTCAATCTCCTTGGTGAAGCTGGTGCCGCGCACCACCTCCCCGTTGTCAAAGTCGCCATAACCGATGCGGGTATAGACGATGTAGGCAGTGGGGGTTGCCGTGGGCTCCAGCGGGTCGTTCATGGGTTGCCAACTCAGTTTGACTTTCGAGCCGTTCTCCACCAGCTCCGTGGCGAAGCGGGTCACGGGCAACGGCTGCACCACATACTCTTCCTGGTGCATGGTGGCCACATATTTCAGGATGGACTTGTAGACCGAGCGCGCCAAGGCGAACTTGAAGCGCGGGTCGTGGCCCAGTTTCATATCGGCGAAGTTCTGATGCGAGAGCATCTCCAGAATCATAGAAGGTACGGCGGGAAGGCGCGTCTCGCTATAGTTGCGGTTCCACATGACCCGTTGTGCCCAGTCGATGCCGAAGGTGCCGTTCAGGTCGCGACGCATGCCACTCAGCACCAGGTCGCACAAGTCGCGCGAGGTGTAGCGGGAGAGCCCGGCAGCCAACTGTCCGTCGTTGAAATTCGTGGTGTAGATACCCAGCGAACCCACCAGCGAGTCGTCCTTGCGGTAGCCGGCATCACTGTGCACGCTCAGCATCAACTCAATAGGAACGCGCAATCCCTTCTGCGCAGGGTTGTAGACCGAACCGCCCGAGAGATAGTTGCTCATCAGGGAACGGGTATTGATATCGTCGGCATAATCGTTGACGCCGCCCTTGCTGCTATACACCTCGTAAGGCATGCCGCTCCATTGGGCGGTGTAGCGTGCCCCCTCTAGGTAGCGCGGCAGTCCGCTCACCGTGGCATCGGCACTGCTCGCACCGCGGGCAATGTTACCGCGACCGCCGCCGAAACGGACGGCATCCGCCGTGACCACGCCCTTCTGCTTACTCTCGTTGCTCAGCACCACCATACCGGTGTCGTGGTTGCCCTTTTCGAACTCGAAGGTGCCCAGATAGACCCAGGTGCCGCCACCCATCTGCTGGTTGACCGAGAACTCCGTGGCGCCTCCCTTGTGGAAGACGGTGTAGTGGGCGTCGGTGATGCTGTTGGGCAGGGTTTGGTAGGAGACGTAGACGGCATAGCGACCGGTGGCGGGGATTTGCGGTACCCATTCCACAAAGGTCTTCGCTTTCTTCTTCTGTGCGGTGGCTGCCATGCGGACACTACCGTCGGTGAAGGGGTTCTCCTGATCGTAATAGACCGACTTGCGCGCAGCGAAACCTCGCAGCGGCGCGGTGGTCCAACGTGCTTTGCGGTTCTTCTGCTCCAGGTAGAGCGAGCCGGCCGGTGTGATATCGTTGTCGACAATCACCTCATTCGGTTGCCAGTCGCGCTCGCGGGCCGTGAAGACCACAGCCCCCGCTTTCTCGAGCATGGGAATCAGGAAGGGCACGACGAACGACTGTGTGAAAAGGTCCTCCGTGGTGCAGTGGATGTTCGGACGTTGCCAAGTCCACTCGCCCTTGTCGTTCTTGTAGTAACGACCGTGACTGGAGTGAATGGCCAGGTGGCGGCCCTCCAAGCCGGCAGAAGCGGTGTAGGGGCGCGAGAGGTTGGTGACCCAAGGGGCCCCTTGATAGTCGATGCGGTTCCAGAGTCGTTGCTTGTCGATGCCTTTCTTGCGGAGGGCATTGGGCACCAAATCTTCAATGGGGAGGCCGTCGGCATAGAGCGTCAGCTTGTAGTGGTTGACGGGGTCGGGGAGCAGTTGCTTCAGCGAGCGGTAGATGCTCTCCACATTCTCCGGAGTAAAGGGTTGGGTACCGAACGCCTCGTTGGTGTAAATCTCCAGCGTTTTGCGGTCGGTGTCGAGCTTCATCGACTCCATGCGCGAGGTGGCGATGTGGGCGTTGACAGTGGTATAGTTGCTGAAGAACGATTGGAGTCGCTCTTCTACGGTTTTGTTCAATGTTTGTGCCTGCGCTGCACCGATGGCGAGCAGGAATATGAATAGGAGTATAGATCGTTTCATCTTGATTGCTTTGATTCTTGTGCAAAATACGGAAAAGTTCTGCAAAGTAGGAAGGGTTTGCTGAAATAATTGGGGGCGGGGAGCAACAAAAAAGCATTGAATGGGGAGCTGCTCCCTACATTCAATGCTTTCTCTTTAATCTACGTTACCGATGGCGAAGTTCTTGGGATGTTTCCCTTTGAAGTTCTTGAAGTAGAGCTGAATCTCCTTCATATCCTTCTTGAGGTCCCCGCTGGGGAACATCTCCTTCTCCATGGTGATACATTTCTTCTCGTAATCAATCGCCACTAACACAATGGGAAGCTGTGCCTCCATTGCGATGTAGTAGAAACCTTTTTTCCAGTTAGGGTTGGCGGCTCGTGTCCCTTCGGGCGTAATGGCCAAATGGAACGTCTTCTGTCGACGAGCCTCTTCCACCATCTGCTCCACGAGAGAGGTCTTCTTTCTCCGGTAGACGGGGATACCGCCCATGTGGCGGAACAAGATGCCCAACGGCCAGAAGAACCACTCCTTCTTCATCATAAAACCGGTCTTGCGACCGATGGCTCCATAGAATAGTTTACCGATGAATAGATCCCAGTTGGTGGTGTGAGGCGCAGCGCACAAGATGTATTTGTCATAATCCGGTACCGTTACGTTGGTCTTCCACCCTAAGAGTTTGTAATAAATAAAACTGCAGAGTTTCTGTTTCATCTTACGCCAGTTTGCCGATCTCCTCCACGAAGAAGTCCAATTGGTTCTTCAGTTCTGCACGTAATTGCTTATAGCTACCTGAAATATTACCCGGCTCCGGGTGACTGATACGACTCACAAAACTCATTCGGGTGTCCAGCATCTTCTGGAACAACTCCTGAACTTTCTCTTTGTTCTCTTCTGAGGCGCGTTTATACTGCACCCAACACTCGATAAACAACTCACCGAAAATGTTGTTTACATTTCTTTTGAGGTCTCTTTTACTTGCCATAATCGTCTTGGTTAAGTTAATACTTCTTGTATTTGGTGGTAAAGATACTCATTTTATTAGATTATTCATTAAAAATATTTTTATTATTCAAAAAAAAATCACATTTTTGCGTCTGTTTAACGAATACGTAACATTTTAAATGATATTATGACGAAAAGCGCATTACAAATGGCAAGGGCCGCTTATCAGCCAAAATTGCCGAAAGCATTGCACGGACCTGTCAAAATCCAGGAAGGAGAAGCTACAGAGTCTGTCGCTGATCAAGAGGCCATTAAGAAATTGTTCCCGCACACTTACGGCATGCCGATTGTGCGGTTTGTTGAGGGAGAAGCGCAGGATCATCCTGCGATTAATGTGGGTGTTATCCTCTCCGGTGGTCAGGCTCCCGGCGGTCACAACGTGATTTCGGGTCTGTTTGACGGACTGAAGAAGCTGAATCCTGCCAACCGCTTGTTTGGCTTTATCTTGGGCCCCGGTGGATTGGTAGACCACAAGTACATGGAACTCACTGCGGACATTATTGATGAATATCGTAACACGGGTGGTTTCGATATCATCGGTTCCGGTCGTACTAAACTGGAGAAGGTGGAGCAGTTTGAGAAGGGTCTGCAGATCCTGAAGGAACTGGGTATCTCTGCACTCGTGATTATCGGTGGTGACGACTCGAACACGAATGCTTGTGTGTTGGCTGAGTATTACTGGGCTCAACAGGCGGGCGTGCAGGTAATCGGTTGTCCGAAGACGATTGACGGCGACTTGAAGAACTCGATGATTGAGGCTTCTTTCGGTTTCGATACGGCTTGTAAGGTCTACTCGGAGGTGATTGGTAACATTCAACGCGACTGTAACTCGGCTCGTAAGTACTGGCACTTTATCAAGTTGATGGGCCGTTCGGCTTCACACATCGCTTTGGAGTGTGCCTTGCAGACGCATCCTAACTTCTGCTTGATTTCTGAGGAGATTGAACAGAAGAACTTGACGCTGGATGAAGTAGTGGAGACGATTGCTCACGTGGTGGCTCAACGTGCGGCTGAAGGCAAGAACTTCGGTACGGTGTTGATTCCCGAGGGTGTGATTGAGTTTATCCCGGCTCTCCGCGATTTGATTCGCGAGTTGAACGACTTGCTGGCTCAGCAGGACTTCGCCATGATTAAGAAGTCGTCTCAGCGTGCTTGGTTGATTTCAAAACTCTCTCCGAAGAATGCTCATATCTATGAGAGTCTTCCGGAAACAGTGGCTAAACAGTTGACGCTCGATCGTGACCCGCACGGTAACGTTCAGGTGTCTCAGATTGAGACGGAGAAGATGCTCTCCAGCATGGTGGGCAAGAAGTTGTCTGAATGGGCGAAGGAAGGTAAGTATGTGGGCAAGTTTGCTACTCAGCATCACTTCTTCGGCTACGAGGGTCGTTGTGCTGCTCCGTCTAACTTTGATGCCGATTATTGCTACTCGTTGGGTTACACGGCTTCGATGTTGATTGCCAGCGGTAAGACGGGCTACATGGCTTCTGTATGTAACACCATCGCTCCGGCGGATGAGTGGGTAGCCGGTGGTACTCCGATTACCATGATGCTGAACATGGAACGTCGTAACGGTGAGATGAAACCGGTGATTCAGAAGGCATTGGTGGAACTGGACGGTGCTCCGTTTAAATATTATGCTTCTCAGCGTGAGCGTTGGGCGATTGAAACCGACTTCGTTTATCCCGGTCCGATTCAGTATTTCGGCCCGACGGAGGTGTGTGACCAGCCGACCATTACGTTGCGTCTGGAGAAAGGTGTCATGAAATAATTTGTTCTAAATGAAAGAAAATAGAAATAGGTGTAAGAATATCGCTAACCTTATGATACATGATGAACACGTTATGTTACGTAATGAGTGAACTTCTAATGAGGTGCGGACGGACTGAATCTTTTCAGCCGCCGCGCACCTCCACCTATTTCGTTTGTATCCCGATTACCCGATGAATGTAACGAAACGCAAATCTGCTTCGAAGCGAAAAACGACGAAGGGGAGACATCAAACACGAAATACTAATCAGAGACGAAAGAAACAGGGGGCTTTTCTACGTTGGTGGAGGTCTCTTTCCTTGCGTTCCCTGTGGAAGTTTTGTGGCTTGTTGGTGGCTGTCTATTTGTTGATTCTGGGGTATTATTTTGCTCGTCCTTATCTCTCGCGCTGGTCGCGCCATGAGATTCGTATCGCTACGCCGGTGGTGCATGGAGTGGATGTCTCTCACTATCAAGGAAAGATTGATTGGGAGAAGCTGGGCGGCACGCTTTATCGGGGGGATAGTATTCGCTTTGCCATTATCAAGGCAACGGAGGGGTCGGATGTGCTCGATGAGACGTTCCTCCGCAATTATCAAGGTGCACGCAAACAGGGACTGATTTGCGGCGCTTACCACTTCTTCAGTCCCACTTCTTCGGCCGAGAAACAGGCTGATTTCTTTATACAACATGTACAATTGGCTCCGAACGATTTGCCGCCGGTGCTCGATGTGGAGAAACGGGGCGACTATTCGCCGGAGAATCTCTGCGCGGAGGTGAAGACTTGGCTGCAACGGGTGGAACATCACTACGGGGTGAAGCCGATTATCTATGCTTCTTACAAGTTCCGCCAGAAGTATCTGGCCGATCCGGCACTGGAGCGCTATCCTTACTGGATTGCTCACTACTATGTGGATACGTTGGCTTATCAGGGCAAGTGGGCGTTTTGGCAACACACCGACGTGGGAACGCTGGAGGGCATCAAGGGAAAGGTGGATATGAATGTCTTCAACGGAGGCTTGGAGGAGTTGCTGGAGTTGACCTTACACGAACTACCGGAGGATTCTCTTCGGAAGGATTCATTGAAAGACTCATTGAAAGAACAACAAAAATAAACGACTGCAAAGGAGGAGTGTCCTCGGCTTTGCAGTCGTTTTGATTTATACTCGATGCCTCGTTTTGCAGAGGCTGCATCGACTATGCTTTCGCTTCCTTGGCTTTCCGCTTCATCGGGAAGTTGAGCAACGTGCGATAGCCGTAGAAGGCTACGACTACGAAGCAGATGAAGGGAAGGATGAACGAGAGGTTGACAGCGGGGTAACCGGCAATCGTTCCCTGGTCGATGATGGCGGCCTGTACCGGCGGCAATACGGAGCCTCCGAGGATGGCCATAATCAGACCGGCAGCACCGAACTTCGCATCATCTCCCAAACCTTCCAACGCGATACCGTAGATGGTGGGGAACATCAATGACATACAGCCGGAGATGCCTACCAGGCAGTAGACGCCGTAACGGTTCTGCAACAGAATCACGCCGCAAGTCAGTCCGCAAGCGATAATCGCCAGGATGCTCAGCAAGCGTCCGGCATTGATGTAACGCAGGAAGAAGGTGCAGACGAAACGGCTGCAGCAGAAGAAAATCATGGCGAAGATATTGAAGCGCTGAGAGAGTACCTCGGCAGCCTGTTCTGTCATGCCTTCCGCCATAAAGTAGCGTGTGCCATACTGGATGATGAAGGTCCAACACATAATCTGCGCACCCACATAGAAGAACTGTGCAATCACTCCCTCGCGGTAACGCGGCAGGTGGATGAGGCGCTTCAGGGTAGGAACGAAGTTGATGTTGTGCGACTGGTCGCCATTCTTCGGCATCTTAACGGCTCGCATCACGATAAACATGACGGCAATCACCGCGGCGATGATGAGGTAGGGCGTAATCAGCACGGTCAAGTCCGACTCTTTCATGGCATTGAACTGGTCGTTGTCGAGCAAGGCACGCTCATCGCTGCTCATCGGGTTCAGCTTCGCCTGAATGAAGTTCATGGCCACATACATACCCAACAGAGAGCCCATCGGGTTGAATGATTGCGCCAGATTCAGACGGCGGGTAGCGGTGGCCTCTTCACCCATCGACAGAATGTACGGGTTGGCACTCGTCTCCAAAAACGAGAGACCGCACGTCAGGATGAAGTAGGCAAGCAGGAAGCAGTAATACTCTCCAATCTCCTTGGCCGGATAAAAAAGAAAAGCACCGATGGCGTAGAGACCGAGACCCATCAGGATGCCGGCCTTGTAAGAGAAACGACGGATGAAGATGGCGGCGGGGAAGGCCATGGCGAAGTAACCGCCATAGAAAGCCACCTGCACCAAGGCACCGTCCGTTACACTCATACGGAAGATTTTAGAAAAAGCTTTCACCATCGGGTTGGTGATATCGTTGGCAAAGCCCCAGAGGGCAAAGCAAGAGGTGATAAGGATGAAGGGGAGCACGTAGCTCACCCCATCCTTATGTAAGATTGATCCTTTAGGCATAGATAAAAACTAATTATTTGTACAACGGTCCATAGTTCGCGCAAGCTCTGTAGTCGGCTCCTTCTTTATCCATACCGAAGGCATTCCAAGCGGCCGGACGGAAGATCTTGTCTTCGTCGACATTGTGCATGCATACGGGGATTCGAAGCATAGACGCCAACGTAATCAAGTCGGCACCAATGTGACCGTAGCTGATGGCACCGTGGTTGGCACCCCAGTTGTTCATGACGGAGTAGACATCCTTGAAAGCGGGTTTGTCGCAGAGACGGGGAACAAACCAAGTGGTCGGCCAAGTGGGGTCGGTACGTTGGTCAATCTTCTGATGGATTTCCGGATCGATGTCAACCGTCCATCCCTCAGCCAACTGCAGTACGGGGCCGAGACCTTTGACAATGTTCAGACGAGTCATGGTGACAGGCATTCCACCCTTGGTGAGGAAGTTGGATGAGAAACCACCGCCACGGAAGTAACCGCGGTCGGCCGGGTACCAAGTAGTGGCTTTCAAGCAAGCCTCTACATCCTCGGGAGTGATGTCGTTCGGTTGTTTCATAATCGGGTTGCCCTCAGCATCCTTCATGGCACCGGTACCATCCAGGGTGGTGGCGCCTGAGTTGATCAAGTGGATGATACCACCGGAAGCACGACCGGTCAGCTCTTTGCCTGAGATACGTTTCACTGCTTCGGGGCTCCAGTAAGTTCTTACGTCAGAGAAGATCTGACCCGTGTTGCTCAGCAAGTGACCGAACAGCATAGAGATACCGTTGCCGCAGTCGTTCTCAGTAGCCAATACATAAGCCTCACGAATACCGTTCCAGTCGAACGAAGTGTTCAGCAACGCCTCAGAGTAGTCGCCGTTCGGCAAGAAGTCAGTCCACTGGCGCTGTCCCTGGAATCCGGCAGCAATTGCGTTGTAGCCCAGAGACTCCTCTTTGAAGCCCATCTCCTTCAGTTTCGGGTTACCCTGCATCAAGTCGCGCATGATAATCGTCATCTTCACGATAAACTTCCAGTCCTCCTCCTTTTCGGCACGACTCTTCTGCTTGTCGCCCTCGTTCTTGATATCGGCACCCTCGTTGGGCTTGCAATACTTCTCAGTCCAAGCCATGGCCTTTTCATACTCCTCCGGGTCATAGATACCCAGTTGCATACGACGAAGAATCTCGGTCAGGTCGATAGACTCGGCACGGATGCCCAGATACTCCTGCAAGAACTCCGGATTAACGATAGAACCTGCGATACCCATACAAACGCTACCCATAGAGAGGTAAGAACGTCCGCGCATGGTAGCCACAGCCTGTGCACTACGTGCGAAGCGCAGCAACTTCTCGGCTACATCCGCCGGGATGGTATTATCGGCCAAGTCCTGCACGTCGTGACCATAGATGCCGAAGGCAGGTAAGCCTTTCTGTGCGTGAGCAGCCAAGACGGCAGCCAAGTAGACAGCGCCCGGACGCTCGGTACCGTTGAATCCCCAAACAGCTTTCGGATAGTAGGGGTTCATATCCATTGTCTCGGAACCATAGCACCAGCAAGAGGTGACGGTGATGGTGGAGCCTACGCCCTCGCGCTCAAACTTCTCGGCGCAAGCGGCAGCCTCGGCTACACGTCCGATGGTGGTATCAGAGATGACGCACTCCACGGGAGAGCCGTCTCCATTTCTTAAGTTACTACTGATGAGGTCGGCTACGGCATGAGCCAGACACATGGTTTTCTCTTCGAGACTTTCGCGGATTCCGCCTTGGCGACCGTCGATGGTCGGGCGAATTCCAATTTTAGGATATTTCTTCATGATATTTAAAGTTTAAAGTTTACTTTCAGTTGAACCCTTCGGGTTGACGAGCGCAAATGTAACGAAAATAATTAGAAACGCCCCGCCCAAAGTTTATAAATTTGTTAATTCTTTATAGAGACGCTGAATGGGCAGTCCCATGATGTTGAAATAGCTGCCCTCGATGTGCTTCACACCGATGAATCCAATCCATTCCTGCACGCCGTATGCACCGGCCTTATCCAGCGGTTTGTAGCAGCGTACGTAATAGTCGATTTCCTCCTCCGACAGGTTGTCGAAGGTCACCTCCGACGTAGTGGCAAAGCTACGTTGAAACGAGGCGGTGGTCAGCGAAACCCCGGTAATCACCTGATGGGTCCGTCCGGAGAGGTCGCGCAACATGCGACGGGCATCCGCTTCATCTTTCGGCTTGCCATAGACCTTGCCCTCCAGCCATACGATGGTGTCGGCGGTAATAATCAGTTCGTCGGGATGCATGGTGGCTGCATAGGCTTTCGCTTTGGCGCGCGAGATGTATAAAGGAATCTCTTCGCCCTGCAGCTGAGTGGGGTACGACTCGTCAATGTCGGCGAGGGTACGTACTTGATATTCGATGCCCAGTCCGGAGAGCAACTCCTTGCGACGGGGCGAGTTGGAGGCCAGAATGACCTGATACTTCTGTAAGTTAGCTAATGTTTTTACGGTTTCTTTCATAGCTCGTGTCGTTTAGAAATCAATGAATTACCATCCGAAGGCATGCTCATCGCACATCCATTTGCCCTGTGCCTTGAGCACCTGCTCAATCACGTCGCGTCCACAACCTTCTCCGCCCTTGCGGTGAGAGATGTATCGTGCCACGGCTTTGATTTCCGGTGCCGCGTCGGCGGGACAACAAGGCAAACCACAGGCACGCATCACCTCGTAGTCGGGGATGTCATCGCCCATGTAGAGCACCTCCTCCGGCTGCAGTTGATACTTCTCCAGCAGACGTCGATACTCGTGAATCTTCACGGCCGCCCCCAGACAGAGCTCCTGTACCCCGAGTTTGCTGTAGCGGATGCGTACCGCCTCCGTGTTGCCGCCTGTGATGATGCCCACCAGCAAGCCTCTTTTGACTGCCAATTGCAGGGCGTATCCATCCTTGATGTTCACGCTGCGCATCGGCTCGCCCGACGGGTGCAGGAAGATGACCTCCGAACTCAAGACACCGTCGACATCGAAGAAAAGCGCTTTAATTTTGCTCAGATCGTAATTTATCATGGTGTATACTTTTGCTAATCATTTGATAGAGTTGCTGCCACTCGGGATGGTCGGCCAGCAAGGCCTCGTGCTTGGACATCACGCCCTCGTCGTAACGAACGGCGGGACCGGTCTGTGCAGCCGAAGGGTTCATGCCGCTCAGTACTTTCTCCAGCGTCTCCTTCATCAACGGATACATGGATTCGAAGGGAAGGTCGTGGGCGGAGAGCAGATGCTCCCCGATGGCATACATGTGGTTCACAAAGTTGCAGACGAAGACGGCGGTGAGGTGGAGCTGCCGGCGCTGTTCGGTGGTGGCTTCGTACACCTTCGTTGAGAGTGAACGAGCCAACTCGAGCAACTGTTGCCGCTCGGTTTCTCCGTTGGCTTCCACAAACATCGGAATCTCCCGGAAGGAGACACGACGCTGCTTGCTGAAGGTCTGCATGGGGTAGATGACGCCATAATGGGCGGCATGTCCCTCCCACACACTCATCGGTACACTACCGGCGGTGTGTATAAAGAGGGCGTTGCGGTTCTTTCCGCGTACAATCTCTGCGGCGCGACTCATCAATGCATCATCCTTCAGCGAAGCGATGTAAAGGTCGGCATCCGCCTCTACCTCCTCCAGCGAAGTGGTGTAAGGGAGATGCAGTTGGTTGGCCAACAAGGCGGCCGACTGCTCCGTGCGACTGAAGACTTGTCGCAAGTCGTATCCTTGCTCCTGCAGTGCGAAGGCAAGTTGCGTGGCCAGGTTGCCGGCTCCGATGAGAACAATCTTCATGAACTATTTTTCTCCGTAACGGTTAATAGAAATCTTTTCCCAGAGCAGATGCTCCTCGTTGAACGGCTTGCGTTCCATTCCCTTGTGGCCCACGGCGATGATAGAGAGCACCTGCAGCTGCAAAGGAATATCCAGAATCTCGTGCACCCGGTCGTTGGCGGAAGTACCGTCGGCGGCATAGCGCTCGCGAATCTGTACCCAGCAAGAGCCCAAACCCAAATCCTCGGCTTGCAGCTGAATCATCAAAGAGGCGATGGAAGCATCCTCAATCCATACGTCACTGACCAGCGGGTCGCCCATGACCACAATGGCCAGGGGAGCTTCTGCCACAAAAGCAGCACCCGACTCTTTGCACTGAGAGAGCTGACGGAGCGTCTCCTCGTCGTCCACCAAAATGAATTGCCAGCTGTTGCTGCGCTTGGAGGAGGGCGACATGAGGGCTGCCTTCATCAGAGCTACTACCTCCTCTTGCGACAACTCTTCCGAAGTGAACTTTCGCATGCTGCGACGTTGTTTAATCAGTTCGCTGAAATTTTCCATAATTGAAATCGTTTGAATGATTTATTTGCGCAAATATATAAATAATTGTGGAATCTCTTTGATAATTTATCAAAAAGAGTTGTTACCTTTGTTGAAAGATGGCGTATCAGTTGGTGACATACAGTAAATCGACGGAGTTGCCTCCCTTGCCGGGACAGAATCTGTTTCATTCGGTGGAGTTGTTCAAGGTGTATGAACAAACTGCCGGAACTACACCTTATATAATAGGTGTAGAAGAACGACCGGAGAAGGAGGAGGCAGAGGCCACTGCTGCGCAACCCATTGTCAGGGCTTGCCTGTTGGCAGTGCTCTATCCGATGGTCTCCTGGTTGCCCTTGTCGCGCTGGAACCGGTGCGATATCTATGGACAGGGCGATTACTTGCCGGGCGAGAATCAGGAAGAACTCTTCGGACTGATGTTGCAGCAACTGATGAAGACGCTGGGCTCTCACTATTTCATGGTGAGCTTTCGGAGTATGGAGCAGGCGCTCTTCGGCTATCGCCACTTCCGCGCTTGCGACTTCTTTCCCGTCAATTGGCTGCGCATTCACAACTCCCTTCATAGCAAGTCCCCCTGGGAACGACTGAGTACTTCGCGTAAACGACAGATCCGGCGGGCGCTGGAGAGTGGGGTGACGCTGCAGGTGGCGGAGAGCGAGGAGGAGATTATGGCCTTTGCACGCATGTTGAGGCTCAACTACTCGTCGCGGATGCGCAAACATTTCCCCGGTTTCGACTTCTTTCAGCTGCTGGTGAACCAGAATCGGAAGAAGGAGTTGGGGCGGGTCTTTGTGGTGAGGTATCGCGAGCATATCATCGGGGGCGCCCTTTGCCTCTTCTCGCCGTTGGACGGCTATCTGTGGTTCTCCGGTGGGTTGCAGAAACGCTATCCGCGGCAATCGCCGGGCGTGATGGCGGTGTGGGCCGCTTTGCAGTACGCCTATGAGCATGGTTACCGTCACATGGAGTATCTGGATGTGGGCTTGCCCTTCCGCAAACATGGTTACCGCGACTTTATTCTTCGCTTTGGCGGTGCACAGAGCGGCACCCGGCGCTGGTTTCATTTCCGCTGGAACTGGCTGAATCGACTGTTGACCAAGCTCTTTCTGTAGGGAAGTTACGGACGACAAAAAGAAAGTAACTTTTGGAAGGTATAACAGTTTTTAAGAAGTTAAAATGAAATAAATGGAGAATTATTTCTTTATTCCGCACAAAATGCGTTCCTTTGTGCAGAATTATAAAATGTGCATATACATTCGAATTAAATAAATTAATAATCAAAATTAGGAAACTATGAAGATTTCACACATTGAGCACCTTGGTATTGCTGTAAAGAGTATCGAGGAAGCATTGCCTTATTATGAGGAAGTGTTGGGACTGAAGTGTTATAATATTGAGGTCGTTGAGGACCAGAAAGTGAAGACTGCTTTCTTGAAAGTGGGCGACACGAAGCTGGAGTTGTTGGAGGCTACAAGTCCCGACAGCACCATCGCTAAATTTATTGAGAACAAGGGTGCCGGCGTTCACCACGTAGCTTTTGCTGTGGAGGATGGTGTTGCTAATGCTTTGGCACATGCCGAGGGTAAAGGTATCCGCTTGATTGACAAAGCTCCGCGTAAAGGTGCCGAGGGCCTGAACATCGCCTTCCTGCATCCGAAATCAACGCTGGGTGTGTTGACAGAATTGTGTGAGAAATAATCAATCTATTATTACTAGATAACAATTACATTGATATGAGTAAGCAATTAGAAAGAATCAAAGAGTTGGTGGAGCTCCGCGCTCAGGCCCGTTTGGGCGGCGGCGAGAAGGCCATCGCCAAACAGCATGACAAAGGTAAATATACCGCACGCGAGCGTATCGCTATGCTGTTGGATGAGGGTAGCTTCGAGGAAATGGACATGTTCGTTAGACACCGTTGCACCAACTTCGGTCAGGAGAAGAAATCCTTCCCCGGTGATGGCGTGGTAACAGGTTGCGGTACCATCGACGGTCGTTTGGTCTATGTCTTTGCACAGGACTTCACGGTGTTCGGCGGTTCGCTGTCAGAGACCATGGCACAGAAAATCTGTAAAGTGATGGATATGGCCATGAAGATGGGTGCTCCATGTATCGGTATCAACGACTCGGGTGGTGCTCGTATTCAGGAGGGTATCAACGCTTTGGCGGGTTATGCTGAAATCTTCCAGCGTAACATCTTGGCTTCCGGTGTGATTCCTCAAATCTCCGGTATCTTCGGTCCGTGTGCCGGTGGTGCCGTATACTCTCCGGCATTGACCGACTTCACCTTGATGATGGAGGGAACTTCTTACATGTTCCTGACCGGTCCGAAGGTGGTGAAGACTGTTACCGGCGAGGATGTTTCTCAGGAGGATTTGGGTGGTGCCAGTGTACACTCCAGCAAATCGGGTGTTACTCACTTCACCGCTGCTACCGAAGAGGAGGGCTTGGCTTTGATTCGTACATTGCTCAGCTATATTCCTCAGAACAACATGGAGGAGGCTCCGTACGTGGAGTGCACAGACCCCATCGATCGTAAAGAGGATTTGTTGAACGAGATTATTCCGGACAACCCCAACAAGGCATACGATATGTACGAGGTGATTGGTGCCATCGTAGATAACGGTGAGTTCCTGGAGGTTCAGAAGAACTATGCAACAAACATCATCATCGGTTTTGCTCGTTTCAACGGTCAGTCAGTAGGTATCGTTGCCAACCAGCCTTGCCGTTACGCAGGTGTGCTCGATTGCAACGCCTCTCGTAAGGGTGCTCGTTTCGTTCGTTTCTGCGATGCATTCAATATTCCTATTGTCTCATTGGTAGACGTACCGGGATTCTTGCCGGGTACCGGTCAGGAGTACAACGCTGTCATCCTGCACGGAGCTAAATTGCTCTATGCTTACGGAGAAGCTACAGTGCCTAAAGTAACCGTTACTTTGCGTAAGTCTTACGGTGGTTCACACATCGTGATGAGCTGTAAACAGCTCCGCGGCGATATGAACTATGCATGGCCGTCGGCAGAGATTGCCGTGATGGGTGGTGCAGGTGCCGTTGAGGTGCTTTACGCTAAAGAGGCTAAAGAGGCAGAAGATCCGAAAGCCTTCATGGCAGAGAAAGAAGCTGAATACACGAAGCTGTTTGCAAATCCGTACAACGCAGCTAAATATGGTTACATCGACGATGTGATCGAGCCGCGTAATACTCGTTTCCGTATCATTCGTGCTTTGGCTCAGCTGCAGACGAAGCGCGTAACAAATCCGGCGAAGAAACACGGAAATATTCCGTTGTAATCCGTTTAGGTAAGGTAATAGTTTTATTAACATAGAATGATGAATAAAAATTCTATTCGAATATTTTTATCTTATATCATTCTCTTGGGCTTTTGTTCATGTGGTCACGTGGACAAAAGTTCCAAGATTGTGATAAATGAAGTGCTCACTGAGAATGTGCAGAATTATCAGGATGACTATGGAATGCACCATGCTTGGGTAGAGATTTTTAATAGATCGTATGGTAGTGTCGATGTGGCCGGTTACCAGCTTCGCGTTTGTAACGCACAGGGAGACACGATGATTTATTCCGTCCCCAAAGGGGATGTGCAGACGGTGATTAAACCCCGTCAGCACGCACTGTTTTGGATGGATGGTGAGCCGAGTAAAGGTACGTTCCACACCAATTGTACGCTGCAACCGGAGCAGGTGAATGAGGTGATTTTGTGTGACAACGGTCATCAACCCATTGATGCCGTGAAGGTTCCCGTGCTGGAGGCCGACCACTCTTATGCCAGAGTGGAGGATGCTTCTTCCAAGTGGGAGGTGAAAGGAGGCGATCCGAATCACTACGTCACACCGAGCACCAACAACTTGACGATTGATCGTAACAGTAAGGTGGATAAATTTAAGGAGAAAGACGGAAGAGGCTTCGGTATGGCGCTCACAGCCATGTCTGTAGTCTTCAGCGGTTTGCTGGCGCTGTTCATCTCCTTCAAGTGTTTGGGCTCTGTTGCATTGTCAGTAGGACGTCGAATGAAAGAAAAACTATTGGAGAAATTTCACGAAAGACATCATCAAATGAAAGCTGAAGATCAAAAAGTAGAAGCAATGAACGAAAGCAGCGATGAAGTTTACGCTGCCATTGCCATGGCATTACATGAGTCCATGGGAGCGGTACACGATGTGGAACAACAAGTGTTGACCATTCGCCGTGTTCAGTCCCCTTGGAGTGCCAAGTATAATACCTTGCGTGTTATACCTCAGATGAAATAAGTTTATTAACCGCGTATTTTTTAAAGAGTAAAATGAAAGAATATAAATATACCATTAACGGTAAAGAATACAAAGTAGTCATTGGTGAGGTGGAAGGTAACATCGCCAATGTGGAGGTGAATGGAACTTCCTACAAAGTTGAAATGGAGAAAAAAGCGGAAGAGCCCGTGGTAGTGAAACCGGTGGTTCGTCCGGCTGCACCTGCTGCCGCTCCGGCTGCTGCTCCTGCTGCCAAAGCGGCTGCGCCCGCTGCCGGTGGTAAGGGTGTGAAATCTCCGCTCCCCGGTGTAATCTTGGATGTCAAGGTGAACGTTGGTGACACAGTAACAAAAGGTCAGACAGTGGTGATTCTGGAGGCCATGAAAATGGAAAATAATATTAACGCCGACCGTGACGGTCAAATTACAGCCATCAATGTAAAGGCAGGCGACTCTGTTTTGGAGGGTACTGACCTTGTAATCATCGGTTAAGAATGAGTGATTTTTTATCTTTTATTGGAAATAATTTAGCGGACTTCTGGACTTATACTGGCTTTTTCAATGCAACACCGGGACATCTGATTATGATTTTCTTCGGTTTGTTGTTTATCTATCTGGCCGTAGCCAAGGAGTTTGAGCCGATGTTGCTGATTCCGATTGGTTTCGGTATTTTGATTGGTAACATTCCGTTCAATATGGAGGCCGGACTGAAGGTCGGCATCTATGAGGAGGGCTCGGTGTTGAACATTCTTTATCAAGGCGTCACTTCCGGTTGGTATCCGCCGCTCATCTTCTTGGGCATCGGTGCCATGACGGATTTCTCGGCGTTGATTTCCAATCCGAAGTTGTTGCTGATTGGTGCAGCGGCTCAGTTTGGTATCTTCGGTGCGTATATGATTGCCTTGGCGATGGGATTTACTTGCAACCAGGCGGGCGCCATCGGTATCATCGGTGGTGCTGACGGTCCGACTGCCATCTTCCTTTCTTCGAAGTTGGCGCCGAACTTGATGGGCGCGATTGCGGTATCTGCCTACTCATACATGGCATTGGTACCGGTGATTCAGCCGCCTATCATGCGTCTGTTGACCACCAAGAAGGAGCGTTTGATCCGTATGCCGGCTCCGCGTAAAGTATCGCATACAGAGAAGGTAATCTTCCCGATTATCGGTCTGTTGCTGACCGCCTTCCTGGTACCTTCCGGCTTGCCTTTGCTGGGTATGCTTTTCTTTGGTAACCTGTTGAAGGAGAGTGGTGTAACCCGTCGTTTGGCGGAGACCGCCCGCGGTCCGCTGATTGACGTGATTACGATGTTGTTGGGAGTAACGGTGGGTGCCTCTACGCAGGCTTCTGAGTTCCTGACTTTCGACTCCATCAAAATCTTCGCCTTGGGTGCCTTGTCGTTCGTCATTGCTACGGCTTCGGGTGTCATCTTCGTCAAACTGTTCAACTTGGTTTTGCCGAAGGGTAAGAAGATTAATCCGTTGATTGGTAATGCCGGTGTATCGGCTGTGCCCGACTCGGCTCGTATCTCTCAGGTGGTAGGTTTGGAATATGATCCGACCAACTACTTATTGATGCACGCCATGGGTCCGAATGTGGCCGGTGTCATCGGTTCGGCAGTAGCTGCCGGTGTCCTTTTGGGATTCTTGATGTAATTGATTTTTCAAGACATCACATAAAAAGAGCCTCGAAGATTCGTTTCTTCGAGGCTCTTGCTTTATCAGGATGTTTTAGAAATGCAATCGGACATCGATACCGAACTGGCGCGGCTT
>CAYSOW010000018.1:4787-26849 GCA_964432715.1 uncultured Bacteroides sp. | reverse complement strand
CCAGTTTATAGTTCTCGGGAGTAGCCATGTGACTATTCGGTTCGAAAGTAAGATTCGCGTTGTTAAAGATATTACGACCGAAGACATTACGACCGCCACTTCCACTGGCGGGCTGTACGACGGTACTAATTTCATCAAAGTCGGAAGCGTTCACATCATTACGATGATCGGTAGCACGTTCGGCAGACTGTCCGGTTACCATCTTCTGGGCCGAGTCTTCGCTGCCTTGCGAAGCTTCATACTGCGCCTTGATACGTTCCACCTGCGCTTTGGTCACGCCGCGAGCGGCGAGTTCCGTTGCCATTTGTTTCTGAGTCTTTCCGGCTGCCTGTCCGCTCTTGACATACTGAATCACTTGCGAATCGGACATCTGCGCCCGAGCTGTGACACACAGCATGCTCACGAACATGAGCAGTGTTATAAATCTACGCATAAGATAGGTTGGTTAATTATTTGTTTCTTATATGATTAATCTATTTCTCGTGTCTCTGCACACTTCGGTGCAAAAATACGATAAAAAGTTTACATTTCGGGTCCTATAGTATAAATATTTTAAGACAATCGGTGGACTGTGATGAAATTTCCCTATCTTTGCCCTACCCGATTAAATCATATGAACATGAAGAAATACAAATATCTACTTGCGCTCCCGGCCTTGTGGGCGGGACTTTCAGCCTCAGCACAGACCGAAGGAGGCTATCTTTTCGACGGCGATTTGCCCACTTGCCTGGAGCAGATGAAAGCTGAACTTACCTTCCCTCTGGCTTGGGGAAACAGTGACATCCAACAATTCGACCTTTGGCGCAGCGCTGCCCGCAACCAACTACGGGAAGAGATGCTCATGCCTCCCCCTCCGGCGAAGTCGCAGGAGTTGAAAGTCGTGGCGGAGGAGTCGCGCAAGGGTTACAAAGCACGGAAGCTGGAGGTGAATCTCTCGGCTTACTCCCGCGTGACGGCCTATGAACTGGTTCCCGAAGGAAAGGGGCCCTTCCCCGCTGTGTTGCTGCTGCACGACCATGGCGGCCACTACTCCATCGGCAAGGAGAAGATGATTCGTCCGTTCGGCGTGGCCGACAGTGTGTTGGTGGATGCCGACGAATGGTGCAAGAAGTGCTACGGCGGTCAGTACGTGGGCGACTATCTGGCATCGAAAGGATTTGTGGTGCTCTGCATGGATGCTCCCTTCTGGGGCGACCGTGGCGTGAAGGGCGGCACAGGTCGCGACATGCACAAATATATCTCGGGCAACTTCTTTATGATGGGACGCAACCTGAGTGCGTGGATGAATTTTGAAGATGTTTACGCAGCAGACATCCTGGCGTCGCTGCCGGAGGTGGATGCCGAACGAGTGGGCTGTATGGGTTTCTCAATGGGTGCTTACCGCGCCTGGATGCTCTCCGCACTGACCGACCGGGTGAAATGCGGCGTGGCCATCTGCTGGATGCACACCACGGAGTATCAGTTGAACCGTGAATATGGATTGAAGAAGCACGAGGAGTGGGCCAATATGATTCCCGGCATCCGTCGCTACCTCGACTATCCACACATTGCCTCTATTGCTTGTCCGAAGCCGATGTTTTTCTTGAACGGTACAAAAGACAAGCTCTTCCCCGTTCCCTCTGTAGAGAAAGCTTTCGCCACGATGCACGAGGTGTGGAAGAGTCAGCAAGCGGATGAAAATCTGGAAACGGAGATTTGGGAAATGCCTCACTACTGCGGACCGGAGGTGCAAGCACGTTTCCTGAAGTTCCTGCAGAAGAGACTGAAATAAAAGTAAAAACCCTTTTCCCGGAGAGTAAAACTCCACCAGGAAAAGGGGAAACCTAGACGTGGGCGTTGACGGATTCGAACCGCCGACCCTCTGCTTGTAAGGCAGATGCTCTGAACCAGCTGAGCTAAACGCCCTTTCTTTCGAAAAGCGTTGCAAAGATAGTACTATTTTTTAAATTTGCCGCGCTTTTCGAAATATTTTTTTGTTTTATTCGTTCGTTTGGTACTTTCTTGCCTGTTCTGCAATCAAGTCGGCATCGTCAAAATAGTCGATACGCATGGCCTTACGCACATCGGCCAACGTTTGCGCAGCCACGGCACGAGCCGCCTCACTACCCTCTTTCAACATCTGGAAGACGGCGGGAATATCTTGCTCGAACTCTTTACGACGCTTGCGAATCGGCTCCAACTCCTCCTCCAGGATGGCATTCAGAAAACGTTTTACCTTTACATCGCCCAGACCACCACGGGTGTAATGATCTTTCAGTTCCTGCAGGTTGGCATACTCCGGCAAGTAGAGACCGAAGTGCTCCGGCTTGCAGAAAGCGTCGAGGTACGTAAAGACCGTATTTCCTTCCAGCTTACCCGGATCGGACACCTTCACATGGGTCGGGTCCGTGTACATGCTCATTACCTTCTTCTTGACATCCTCGGGAGAATCCGACAAGTAGATACAGTTGCCGAGCGATTTACTCATCTTCGCTTTACCATCAGTGCCCGGCAAGCGCAAACAAGCCGCGTTGTTCGGCAACAAGATGGTGGGCTCTACCAATGCCTCTCCATAGATACCGTTGAAACGACGCACAATCTCACGCGTCTGCTCAATCATCGGCTCCTGGTCCTCACCCGCCGGAACGGTAGTGGCACGGAAAGCGGTGATGTCGGCCGCCTGACTGATGGGATAGCAGAAGAAACCTACGGGGATGGTGTTCTCGAAGTTACGCATCTGAATCTCCGTCTTCACGGTCGGGTTACGCTGCAAACGAGAAACCGTCACCAGGTTCATATAGTAGAACGAGAGCTCGGTCAGTTCGGGAATCTGCGACTGGATGAAGATGGTCGACTTCTTCGGATCGATGCCGCAAGAGAGGTAGTCGAGTGCCACCTCGATGATGTTCTGGCGAATCTTTTCAGGATTGTCCGCATTGTCGGTCAACGCCTGTGCATCGGCGATAAAGATAAAAACTTTCTCATACTCGCCCGAGTTTTGCAACTCAACGCGACGACGCAAAGAGCCCACGTAGTGGCCCAAATGAAGTTTACCGGTAGGACGGTCGCCTGTCAATATAATTTTGCCCATAATGCTATATTTTCTAAGTTAGGATGCAAAGATAACGCTTTTCCACTTATTCTCACCGTTTTGGGGCGAAAATAATGCAAGAAGCCCACACCTCTTTGAGGGAGATGTGGGCCTGTCTATGATTTAAATACTATGTCGAATTATTCAGGACGGCTATAGTTGGGCGCCTCACTGGTGATGGCTACATCGTGCGGGTGGCTCTCCAACACACCGGCATTGGTGATGCGGGTGAATTTGGCATTGTGCAACTGCTCAATGTTGGCAGCACCACAGTAACCCATTCCGGCACGCAAACCACCGGTCAGCTGATAGATTACCTCATACAGCGTTCCTTTGTAAGGCACGCGGGCAGCGATACCCTCCGGCACCAGTTTCTTCACATCCGTCGTAGTGCTCTGGAAGTAGCGGTCTTTTGAACCATTCTCCATGGCTTCCAAAGAACCCATACCACGATATGATTTAAACTTACGACCGTTGAAGATGATGGTCTCACCCGGTGACTCCTCGGTACCTGCTACCAGAGAACCAATCATCACGGAGTAACCACCGGCAGCCAAAGCCTTCACCACATCGCCCGAGTAGCGCAAACCACCGTCGGCAATCAAAGGCACACCGGTACCTTTCAACGCTTTGGCTACGTCATACACGGCAGAGAGCTGCGGGACACCGACACCGGCCACGATACGAGTGGTACAGATAGAACCCGGACCGATACCTACCTTCACCGCATCTGCACCGGCATCTGCCAATGCTTTTGCAGCCTCACCGGTAGCCACGTTACCTACCACGATATCGATATCGGGGAATTCACGTTTGGCCTCTTTCAGTTTCTCGATGACATATTTAGAGTGACCGTGAGCGGTATCGATGACAATGGCATCGGCACCGGCAGCCACCAAGGCGCGCATACGAACCAACGTGTCATTCGTTACACCCACACCGGCTGCTACACGCAAACGACCTTTGGCATCTTTGCAAGCCATCGGTTTATCTTTGGCTTTCGTAATATCTTTATAAGTAATCAAGCCGACGAGTTTACCGTCTTTGTCGACTACGGGAAGTTTTTCAATCTTGTTCTCCTGAAGAATCTGAGAAGCAGCCTCCATGTCAGTCTGCTGATTGGTCGTTACGATGTGATCTTTCGTCATCACCTCATCGATGGCACGATTCAAGTTCTTCTCGAAACGAAGGTCGCGGTTGGTCACAATACCCACCAAATAGTTCTCGTCATCCACCACAGGGATACCACCGATGTGATACTCGGCCATGAGGGCCAATGCATCGTTCACCGTAGAACCTCTCTTGATGGTTACAGGATCGTAAATCATACCATTCTCGGCACGTTTCACGATGGCTACCTGACGAGCCTGTTGTTCGATAGACATGTTTTTGTGGATTACACCGATTCCACCCTCGCGCGCAATCGCGATGGCCATCTTCGCCTCGGTCACCGTATCCATGGCTGCCGTTACGAAGGGAATCTTCAAATCAATGTGTCGTGAGAACTTAGTCGTCAGTTCGACTGTACGGGGTAATACCTCTGAATAGGCCGGAATCAAAAGGACGTCATCATACGTCAATCCGTCCATTACAACTTTATCTGCAATAAATGACATAGGGCTTTATGCTTTAGAATTTATTGCGTGCAAATATACGCATTTCTTTCCATAAAAATGCAAGAGACATCCAACTTTTTTGAAACAGGGAGGAAGATTAACGTGGATTAACTTCTGAGGCGTTTCAACAGAAGTGGTTGAAAAACAGAAGGAATGAAAGTTCTATCGGGCTTCTCCAAACAGGAGAACAACAGATAGAATTTTCATTCCTTCTACTTTAGATATAGGTAACTGTTAGTTGGCCATCTCTGAGATGAACTTGATGCGCACCAGACGAATCTCGTCTTCGGTGTAGTCATCGCCCAACTCTTCGATTGCGTCCTCCAGGTTATCGGTAGTCGACTCCTTGAAGTATTCGTAGATATCCTCCAAATGGTCTTCGTCCATAATCTCTTCGAGGAAATAGTCGATGTTGAGCTTCGTACCGGAGTAGACGATTGCCTCCACCTCGTCCAACAATTCGCTGAACTCGATGCCCTTCGCCAACGCGATGTCATCCAGCGCTACCTTGCGGTCGATGCTCTGAATGATAGACACCTTCATCTTCGACTTGTTGGCAACGGTGCGCACACGCAAATCTTCGGGACGTTCAATCTCGTTCTCCTCACAGTGACGCTTAATCAGTTCACAGAACTCCGTTCCGTAACGTTTCGCCTTGCCGGCACCCACGCCCGGGATGTTCTGCAACTCTTCCAAGGTGACCGGATAGATGGTGGCCATGGCCTCCAACGACGGGTCTTGGAAAATCACGTAAGGGGGAACTTCGAGTTTCTTCGACAACTTCTTACGCAAATCCTTCAACATAGAGTAGAGCGCCGGGTCGACTGCACACGAAGCGCCGCCACGTACCGGAGTTTCCTCTTCCTCTTCGTCAAATTCGTTATCCTCGGTAATCTTAAAGGAAGTGGGTTTCTTGTAGAACTTATGTCCCTCAGGAGTAACCTTCAGCAAACCATAGTTCTCAACATCCTTACTCAGGTAGCCCGCAATGAGCGCCTGACGGATGACCGCATTCCATACCTTATCCTCCTCGCCCATACCGGAGCCGAATACCTCCAACTCCTCATGCTTATGGGCCAATACCTCACTGGTCTCTTTACCTAATAAAACATCAATCACGTATTCCGACTTGAAATTCTCCTTCACAGCCAGAATCGTTTCAATAACCGTACATAATAATTCTTGAGCTTCCACTTGCTTCTTCGGGTTTAAACAATTGTCACAGTTGCCACAATTGTCCTCCGTGTACGTCTCACCAAAATAGTGCATCAGTAGCTTCCTACGGCACACGGAAGACTCGGCATATGCGGCAGTCTCCTTGAGGAGCTGTCTGCCTATATCCTGTTCCGCAACAGGCTTTCCTTCCATAAATTTCTCCAGCTTCTGGAGGTCCTTGCTCGAGTAGAACGTGATACAAAGACCTTCTCCACCATCGCGACCCGCGCGACCGGTTTCCTGGTAGTATCCCTCCAGACTCTTCGGAATATCGTAATGGATTACAAAACGAACATCCGGTTTGTCGATACCCATTCCAAAGGCTATGGTAGCTACAATGACGTCAATTTTTTCCATCAGGAAGTCGTCTTGAGCGGCCGAACGCGTCGCAGGGTCAAGGCCCGCATGATAGGGCCGTGCACTGATATCGTTCGCCTGAAGTATCTCAGCCAACTCCTCCACTTTCTTTCGGCTCAGGCAGTAGATGATGCCCGACTTTCCAGTGTGGTTCTTGATAAAACGAATAATGTCTTTGTCTATATTTTTAGTCTTTGGTCGTACCTCATAGTAAAGGTTGGGACGATTGAACGAGGAGACAAAGCTCTTCGCATCGGTCAATCCCAAGTTTTTCAAGATGTCGCGACGCACCTTGTCCGTGGCGGTTGCCGTCAGGGCAATGATGGGTGCGCGACCGATGTCATCCACAATCTGGCGGATTTTGCGGTACTCCGGACGGAAGTCGTGACCCCATTCGGAGATACAGTGAGCCTCATCCACCGCATAGAAAGAGATCTTGATGTTCTTAAAGAAATTCACGTACTCTTCCTTGGTTAATGACTCGGGGGCAACGTAGAGCAGTTTGGTCCGTCCCGAAAGGATGTCGGACTTCACCTGCTCGACAGCTGCTTTATTTAAAGAGGAATTGATGAAATGAGCAATTCCATCCTCCTCGCTAATGTTGCGCATGGCATCCACCTGATTTTTCATCAGGGCTATGAGGGGAGAGATTACAATGGCCGTTCCCGGCATTATTAAAGAAGGTAGTTGATAACACAGGGACTTACCGCCTCCTGTAGGCATCAACACGAATGTATCGTTTCCGTCCAACACATTTCTGATAATCGCTTCCTGATTCCCCTTAAATGTATCGAAACCGAAATACTTCTTCAGTTGCTCTGACAAGTTAATCTTCTCTATCATAATCGGTATATTTTTTTCACAGTTCATAGTTTTGTAACTCTCGCCTTCAGCGATAAAACAAAGTTATAAACTAGTTGGCATAACATACAAATATTTTGCCCATTATTTTTCCAAAAATAATAGAAAAAATGTTCTCGCCACGTTAAGCAACCTTTTGTCAGTTGGCTTGCAATCTCGACAAATTCGCCTTAGCCATCTGTTTTTCAGCGAATTCCAACGTTACTTTGAAACTTTTCGTTGATTTGGACGGCAAATCGAACATGGCATCCATCATGATGGTCTCCACAACGGACCGGAGTCCACGGGCGCCCAGACGATACTCCATCGTTTTATCCACAATATACTCGTACACCTCGGGCTGGAAGGTCAATTTGATGCCATCCATCTCGAACAACTTCACATACTGCTTGATGATGGAGTTCTTCGGCTCAGTCAGAATGCTACGCAACGCATCACGATCCAACGGGTTCAGATAGGTCAGCACCGGCAGACGACCGATGATTTCGGGAATCAAACCGAACGACTTCAAATCCTGCGGAGCGATGTATTGCATCATGTTACTCTTGTCTATCTTCAGCGCGTTCTGCACGGCGTTGTAACCCACCACATGGGTGTTCAAGCGCTGCGCAATCTTCTTCTCGATGCCGTCGAAGGCACCACCGCAGATAAACAAGATATTCTTTGTATTCACCGGAATCATCTTCTGGTCGGGGTGCTTACGACCTCCCTGAGGCGGCACGTTCACCACGGAACCTTCCAACAACTTCAGCAAACCCTGTTGTACACCCTCACCACTCACATCACGTGTGATAGAGGGGTTATCACCCTTGCGGGCAATTTTATCAATTTCATCAATAAAGACGATACCGCGTTCTGCCTCCTCCACGTTGTAGTCGGCCACCTGCAAGAGGCGCGTCAGGATACTCTCGATATCCTCACCCACATAACCTGCTTCGGTGAGCACCGTGGCATCCACAATGGTGAAAGGCACTTTCAGCAACTTGGCAATGGTGCGCGCCAGCAACGTCTTTCCGGTACCGGTGCTACCCACCATGATGATGTTCGACTTTTCAATCTCCACCTCATCGCCCTTGTCGTCTTGCGCCAAACGTTTGTAGTGGTTGTAGACCGACACGGAAAGGTAGCGCTTGGCATCGTCCTGACCAATCACATACTGGTCGAGAAACTCCTTAATGGCTTTCGGCTTCGGCAGTTCTTCCAATTCCAGCTTAGGAAGAGAACTCTTCCGATTTCCCTGCATGGCCTCCTTTGTAATATTGTAGGCCTGCTGCGCACACTCATCACAGATGTAGCCGTACATGCCGGTAATCAGCAGACTCACTTCACTCTCGTAGCGACCGCAGAAGCTACATTTCTTTCTAGCTTTATCCAAAACTAACCTATTTTATTTATTTACGTTTAAGCACTCTATCAATCATGCCGTAAGTCAGCGCCTCGTCCGCCGTCATCCAATAGTCGCGATCGGAATCGGCCCACACTTTGTCAAAGTCGGTGTGCGAGTGGTCGGCAATGATGGTATAAAGTTCTTTCTTCAACTTCTGAATCTCATTGAGGGTGATCTCCATATCCGACACCTGACCTTGTGCACCGCCCATCGGCTGGTGAATCATCACGCGGGAATGGGGCAAAGCGGCACGTTTTCCCTCCTGACCTGCCACCAAAAGGACAGCAGCCATGGAAGCAGCGATACCGGTACAGATGGTAGCCACATCACTGCTGATAAACTGCATGGTGTCATAGATACCCAAGCCTGCATGCACCGATCCACCCGGTGAATTGATATAGATGGAGATGTCCTTGCCTGCATCGGCCGAATCCAGATAGAGCAGCTGCGCCTGCAAAACATTGGCGGTAGCATCATCAATCTCGGTTCCCAGGAAGATGATACGGTCCATCATCAAACGTGAAAAGACGTCCATCTGGGTAACGTTCAACTGACGCTCTTCCAGAATGTAGGGGTTCATATACTGACTTTTCAGCACATCGTCCACCATTAAACCACTCATTCCTAAATGTTTGGTTGCATATTTTCTAAAATCGTCATTCATATTTTTAAGTTTAATGTACAGATACTAAAAAGAGAGACTTTTGGTGTATTGCATCTCTTTGACAAAAATACAAAACATTTCAACCAAGAGTCTCCCTTTTAGGAAGTTTTAGCAATTATATGATTGCTTATATCATGATGCTATTATGCGAACAGCTTGTTGAACTCCTCTACAGAGATGCTCTGAGCGTCCAAAGTCACAGCCGGTTTCACTGCAGCAATGAGTTTCACCTCGATAGCACGGTTTACCAAAGCCTCAACAGACTCTTTCTTCTTCAACATCTCTTTCGTGTAGTTCTCCAGCAACTCATCGGGAACATTCAACATACCATACTGAGCGAACTGAGCTTTGGTAGCCTCTTTAGCAGCGTCTGTGATATCTTTCTGCTCTACTTTCACGCCGTAGTTGCTAACCAGTTTCTCTTTGATCAGGTGCCAAGCCAACTCTTTGATGCTAGCCTCGTAGTTCTCCTCTACGAAAGCCTCACCTTTCTCTTTGTTGTTGATCAACATAATCTTCTTCAGCAAGGCATCAGCGAACTCCAGTTTACCCACCTTCTCAGTGAGGTAAGTGCGGAGGTCGAGGAAGAATTTATAGTCGCTGTCGTTCTCCAGCTGTTTAGCAATGGTCTCTTTGATTTTAGCACGGAACTCCTCTTCGCTCTTCACGGCGTCTTTACCAAATGCAGCGTCGAATACCTCCTGAGTCAACTCACCCGGTACGAAGCGAGTAATCTCCTCTACCTGGAAAGTGAAGTTAGACTTCATCTCAGCCACTTTCTCTTTCTCGATTTTCAAGAGAGAAGCGATTTCAGCCTCGCTGCCGTTGTAAGCCTCGTTCGGGTTGAAAGTCAACACGTCGTTTACTTTCGCACCGTTGAAGATAGCTTTCTGAGCGTCGTTCTTGATGTAAGAAGGCATCATCACAGCACCCTCTACCTGAACGCCACCCTCTTTGGTGTTACCGTTCTCATCGAGCTCAGCGAGCAAACCTTTCAGCATGTCGCCCTCTTCGAAAGCATCCACTTTCTTGTACTCACCTGAGCGCTGAGCGTACATCTTCACCTGGTTCTCTACCATCTCGTCAGAGACTTCGATATTATAATAAGTTACATGGTCGTTTGCATCCAATGCCAACTCGAACTCGGGAGCCAAAGCGATATTGAAAACAAATTCAAAATCCTCTTGTTTATCAAAATCAATAACAGCCTGCTTCTCCTCGTTCGGCAGCGGCTCACCCAGCATGTTTACTTTATTCTCTTTCACGTAGTTGTAAACAGCCTCCTGCAGAGTGCGGTCAACTTCCTCCAATACAACAGATTTGCCAAACTGTTTTTTAATCAAGCTCATCGGAGCCATACCCGGACGGAAACCCGGAATATTTGCTTTACGACGCAGGTTCTTCAACGACTTTTCAACTTTCTCCTGATAGTCTTGTTTTTCAATCTTCACAGTAAGCTCAGCGCTTACTTTGTCAATGTTTTGCAGTGAAACGTTCATTCTGACAAAATTTATTATTATATTAATGATTCTTATTTACTCGTTTACGTTCTCCGTAATGGGTTGCAAAAGTAACGTTATTCTTTTAAATTACAAAGAGTCAAGTAGAAAAACATTACCACCCCCGAAAAATAATTTAGTTTTTTTTGTTTGTTATTTCAAATTTTATGTTTTTCTTTGCTCCGTAATGGTAAGTAATTTGGTTACACGGTTTTATCACACCTTGTTTACTTTATCTGTCTAGAAAACACCTTGGTAAATATACTGTTGTGCAAATCTATTTCCAACTGCCATTCAAGAGTTATTTATTGTTTTATTAATTATTTTATTTTTTACTTCTTTACTATGAACATTTACATTGGTAACCTTAATTATCGTATTAAGGAGCAGGATTTGCAACAGGCACTGGCCGACTATGGTACAGTTACCTCGGTGAAAATCATCAAAGACCGCGAAACCGGTAAATCTAAAGGTTTCGGATTCGTTGAGATGCCGAATGAGGCAGAGGCACGTAAAGTACTTACCGAACTGAACGGTTCTGAATTTGAGGGCCGCCAGATGGTCATCAAAGAGGCCATGCCGAGAAAATAAAGTACCTGATGATTTAATCCATGAAAAGTCCGTTTCCCTTACGAAGCGGACTTTTTCACTTCTGAAACTCTTTTCTGCGCAACACGAAGTTTGTTCCCAGATACTTGGCGCGCACCACCGGATTCTCCGCCAGCTCTTCGGGCGTTCCCTGAAACAGAATCTTACCCTCGAACAACAGATAGGCACGGTCGGTCAGACGCAGTGTCTCCAGCGCGTTGTGGTCGGTAATCAAAATACCGATGTTGCGGTCCTTCAGTTTCCACACCACCTGCTGAATATCCTCCACGGCAATCGGGTCGACACCGGCAAAGGGCTCATCGAGCATGATGAACTTCGGGTCGATGGCCAGACAACGGGCAATCTCCGTACGTCGGCGCTCACCACCCGACAGCTGGTCGCCCAAGTTCTTGCGCACCTTCTGCAGACTGAACTCGGAAATCAGACTCTCCAACTTCTCCTTCTGATACTCACGCGACGTGTTGGTCAGCTCCAGCACCGACGCAATGTTATCCTCCACACTCATCTTACGGAAGACGGAAGCCTCCTGCGCCAGATAACCGATACCGTTCTGCGCACGTTTGTAGACAGGGAACTTCGTGATATCCATGTCGTTCAGATAGATATGTCCCTCATTGGGCACCACCAGTCCGGTGGTCATATAGAAAGAGGTGGTCTTTCCGGCACCGTTCGGTCCCAGCAAGCCCACAATCTCGCCCTGTTTCACATCAAACGAGACGTGCGACACGACCGTACGCTTTCCGTACCGCTTCACCAGATTCTCCGTGCGAAGCACCATCTTCTCCGGCTGTTCCGACACAGCGCTTTCTCTATTTAACTCTTCAGTCATACGATTCATTTATTTGGCGCAAAAATACAATATTTTGTGTTTAAAAAAGGTTATTCCACCAAGAAACTAATTCAAAATCCAAAGTTTTCAACATAAATGCATTACTTTTGCAGGAAATTAAGGATTTCAACAAGATGTTTAAAGCACTTCATACATTAGGTAGCTACCTGCTACTCATGCGTAAGACCTTCGCCCGCCCCGAGCGGATGCGTATGTTCTTCAAGCAGTACCTGAAGGAGCTCTCCCAGCTGGGCGTTAACTCCATCGGCATCGTACTGCTGATTTCATTCTTTATCGGAGCAGTCATCTGCATCCAGATTAAACTGAACATCCAGAGCCCGTGGATGCCGCGCTTTGTCACCGGCTACACCACGCGTGAGATTATGTTGCTGGAGTTCTCTTCCTCCATCATGTGTTTGATTCTGGCCGGTAAGGTGGGTTCCAACATTGCCTCCGAGCTGGGCACCATGCGTGTCACGCAGCAGATTGACGCATTGGAGATTATGGGTGTCAACTCCGCCAACTTCTTGATTCTGCCGAAGATCACCGCCCTCATCACCATGATTCCCGTGCTGGTCACCTTCAGTATCTTTGCCGGCATCATCGGTGCCTACGCAACGGCCTGGTTTGGCAACATCATCAATCAGGAGGACCTGACCTACGGTTTGCAGTATGCCTTCACGGAGTGGTTTATCTGGTGCGGCATCATCAAGTCGCTCTTCTTTGCCTTTATCATCGCCAGTGTCTCTTCCTTCTTCGGCTACACCATTGAGGGTGGCTCCATTGAGGTAGGTAAGGCCAGCACCGACGCGGTGGTGTGCAGCAGTGTGTTAATTCTTTTTGCCGATTTATTCTTAACGCAACTTTTAACCCAATGATTGAACTGAAAGCTCTCTATAAGTCGTTTGAAGACAAGGATGTTCTGAAAGATATCAACATCCGCTTCCGCAATGGTGTCACCAACCTGATTATTGGCCAGAGTGGCTCGGGTAAGACGGTGTTGATGAAGTGTATCGTGGGCTTGCTTACGCCGGAGCGGGGCGAGGTGCTCTACGACGGCCGCAACTTCTTGCAGATGAGCAAGAAGGAGAAGATTATGCTGCGCCGCGAGATGGGCATGATTTTCCAGAGTGCTGCGCTCTTCGACTCCATGACGGTGCTCGAGAATGTGATGTTCCCGCTGGATATGTTCTCTAACGACACCTACCGCGACCGTGTCAAACGGGCGCAGTTCTGTCTGGATCGTGTGAATCTGATAGATGCTCAGAAGAAGTTCCCCGGCGAGATTAGTGGAGGTATGCAGAAGCGTGTGGCCATTGCCCGCGCCATTGCCCTCAATCCGAAGTATCTGTTCTGCGATGAGCCCAACTCGGGCTTGGACCCGAAGACCTCCTTGGTCATCGACGAACTGGTGCATGACATCACGAAGGAGTATGACATGACCACCATCATCAATACGCACGATATGAACTCAGTGATGGGTATCGGTGATGATATCGCCTTTATCTATGAGGGCCACAAGGAGTGGCAGGGCAGCAAGGATGATATCTTTACTTCTACCAACAAACGACTGAACGACTTTGTCTTCGCGTCCGACCTCTTCCGCAAGGTGAAGGAGGTGGAGGTGCAGGGCATGGAAGGCTAAGCCTCTACACTGCCCGGGAAAGCGGAAGCAAGGAGTGCATAAGAATAGCAAGGGCTGCATAAAGTAGCAAGGGCTGCATATGAAATAAAGAGAGGATGCCTCTTCAGACCATTTCGGCTGACGGGCATCCTCTTTTCTTGTAGAGACTATAATGACATGATTGACCTAGTGTGTCTATCTATAATGTAGTTTAGTGTCTATGGTAGGGAGCGGTTGCACTCCATTGCGGGAACTTGTCGGCATTGGAGATGGCGTAACCGATGGACCAGTTGAGGTAGATGTCATCCAGGGAACCGCTGACATCCCAATCATCGCTGTACTCATCACTGGGTTGGTGGTATCTGCCCCTGTCACGCGGTTTGGATACAGGCACTTTCTGCTGACGACCGCCTCCGGCAAGTACCACCGGCACACCCACTTTGGCAAAGCTGAAGTGGTCGGAGCGATAGTAACCGCCACCGGTATTCTCGGTGGAAGTGAAGATGGAACGACCCTGTGCGGCAGCAGCCTGATAGACATACTCATCGGTGTCTGAGTCGCCGGGCGCACGAAGGTGTACATCATAAGTGGCAGGGCGCGGACCGGCACCGTCAAAGTTGATGTTGACCGCCGTCTTGGCCAACGGCACCAACGGATGCTCCACATAGTGCTGAGAACCCAGCAACACAGCCTCCTCGGCAGTTACCGCCAGGAAAAGAATGCTGCGACGCGGCTTACGGTCGAGCTCGGTAAACTTCTTCGCCACCGTGAGCAGAGCGCCCACCCCCGAAGCATTGTCGGAAGCTCCGTTGTAGATGCTGTCGCCATCCACCGCCTTACCAATACCGAAGTGGTCCCAGTGGGCCGTATAGATCACATACTCATCCTTCAAGTCGGTACCCGGCAAGATGGCAGCCACATTGTGCGAGTTGCCCGTGAAGAAGTTGTTCTGCAACGTAAACGAAGATTTGGCATTCAGTGGAATGTATTTGAAACCCTTCTGCAAAGCCGCTTTCAACAAGTCGTCGTAGGTATATCCGGCCGTAGCAAAAAGCTGCTCCGCCTTCTCTTTGGTGAGCCAGCCCTTAAACTGCACCTGGTCCTTATTGCCGTTATCAGAAATCAACTCCTCCTTGTTCTTTGCCCAAGAGGCCTGCACCACCTTCCAGGGATAGGAAGCAGGGGCAGTGTCATGCACCACGAGGATACCACTGGCGCCCTGACGCGCAGCCTCTTCGAACTTGTAGATCCAGCGACCGTAGTAAGTCATGTCGTGACCCTTGAAGAGCGATGTGTCATAGTAGCCGGGGTCGTTCACCAGCACCACCACAATCTTTCCCTTCGCATCCAGTCCTTCGTAATCGTTCCAGCCATACTCCGGCGCATTGATACCGAATCCGGCAAAGACATACTCCAGATTGTCCAACTTGAGCGTCTTCTGCGTCTGCGGCGACCAGATCACGAAATCTTCCTGATCCACCAATTTAAAGCTCTTCCCTTTCGAAGGGCGAACCACGATAGAGCCCCCCTTCGCACGCGTCGTTACGTCCAGCAACGGCACCTCCTGGAAGTAGCTCTCACCATTGGCAGGCAAAAGTCCCAGTTTCTTATATTCCGCCGCAATATAGTTGATGGCAGAGTCCTCATACTGCGTCAACGGTTTACGACCGCCAAAGGCATCCGAAGCCAGTTTCTCCGTCACCGCACGGAAGTAGACCTCATCATTACTGCGTTTCGGTTGTTGTTGTGCCTGGGCAGTCAGTCCGACCGCCAACAGCACCAAAGAAATCCATTTATTTGTTTTCATCTGTTTTCTGTTTTAAAGGTTACTATCATAAGTATTAGTCGCTAATCAAATGGTTGGCAGAACGCTCGCTCGTCGGTATCGGCCAGATATAGCCGTTGCTGTTCACCGTGAAGGTTCCGTTACGTTTCACATAAGTCTGTGCCCGACGATGGATGTCGATGGAGCGCAAGCCCTCGCCCACAAACTCCGCCCGGCGCTCGTTGTAGACCGCCTCCAGCAATTCGCCGGAAGAGAGGGCATCGATGTCCAGCGGATCGAGCGAAGCCTCGATGGAACGGTGGCGCACCTGCTTCAGCAACGTCTTTGCCTGCGAAGCCTGTCCCAGTTGTGCATACGCCTCCGCATTGTTCAGCAGCACCTCCGCATAGCGAAACTGCGGCACCCAGTCGAGGTAGTTGATGGCATCGGGATGCTTGTTGAGCAAGTACTTGCCATCCTTCTGCAAAATCAAGTCGGAGATACGCGTATCGGCAGCCAGCGAGTAGTTGGGCAGAGAGAGGAAACCATACGTAGGATCCAGCGCCACGATGTTACCCGTACTGTAGAAGTAGGCCAACGCCGTCTGCATGCCGCCCTTGTTGGTGTCCGCCATCGGATAAGTGAAAATCACCTCCTTATTAATACTGTTGTTGAACACCGTTGCCACACTCGGCTCCAGTTCATAACCGGTCACCGCATTACCCTCGGCCACCGCCTTGCTCCAATCCTCCTCTTCCAGATAGATGCGCTGACGAAGCACATGCGCCGCTGCCTGAGTGGCACGTGTCACCCCGTCGTACGTGTTACCGCCGCTGGGCAAGTAAGAGATATTCTCATCGCTCAAGTCGCTCAAGATCTGCGCAATCACCTCCTTGATGGTAGAGCGGGCCAAGTCGTTCGATTTGGTAGAACTTTCCGCCGAGAGTCGCAAAGGCACAGAGAGCGCATTGGCATCGAGCTTATACGGATTGGCGTAGAAGATGTTCAGCGTGTAGTAGCTCAGCGCACGCAGGAACTTCGCCTCCGCCACGTAGCGGTTGTACGAGCTGCCCACCAGCTCCTTGGCATCCTCCAGGTTAGCCAGGAAAGTGTTCGCCTCGTTGATGGCCGTATAGAGGCGCGACCAAGTGTTGGAGTTATCCTCCGTAGCCAGACTCACCGCCATCTCATACACCGTATAGCACTCGTTGACATTCTGCGTCAACACGTACGTATCTTCACCGCGCACATCCTGATAAACCCGTCCCTTATAGGCGAGTTGCGTCTTCACGCGGGAGTAGACGCCCAGCAGGTTGGCCTCCACTTTCGAAGCATCGGCAAAGATGGAAGCCTTGGTGGTGGAGAGCACCGGCTCCTGATCGAGTTCGCTGTTGCAAGCAGTAGCCCCCAGGGCTCCGGCCAGCAAAAGAGTATATACTAGTTGTTTCATTGTAGCTTTCCTTTTGGTTTAGAATGTTATTTTAGCACCGAAGGTCAAGGTTCTTGCCTGCGGAGCGGTGTTGTGATCGGTACCGCCACAGAGGGTCGGCGACTGTGTCTGCGACAGCACTTCGGGGTCGAGTCCGGAGTAGGAAGTCAGCACGAACAAGTTCTGTGCCTGTCCATAGAGACGGATGGCAGAGACGCCGATGCGTTTCAGCAAGGGTTTGTTCTTGAAGGTGTAGCCCAGTACCACGTTCTTCACACGGAGATAGTCGCCATCCTCCACCCAGTCGGTGATAGGCAGGGCACTACCGTTCGAGTAGTTATCTCCATAGATTGGCAAAGCATACTTCGCGTTGGTGCGTTCGGGCGTCCAATAGTTGTTGTAATAATCCTTCGAGTTGTTCCACCAGCGCACATCGCTCTGGGTAGCGGTACTACCGTTATAGATCTTGTTACCGCCCGAGAACTGCAAGAAGAGCGTGAAATCCCAGTTGTGGTAACGGAAGTTGTTGGTCCAACCGCCGTAGTAGGTCGGCAAGGTGTTACCGGCTACCACACGC
The DNA here is from genome assembly GCA_964432715.1 of uncultured Bacteroides sp. Lineage (GTDB taxonomy): Bacteria > Bacteroidota > Bacteroidia > Bacteroidales > Bacteroidaceae > Phocaeicola_A. Next base: position 9,347 of record CAYSOW010000018.1, on the reverse strand, counting down.
TCAATGTTGCTCTGCGCATAAGGCTGTCCGTCGCGGGTATAGAACTTGTTGCTCTTCTCGTAATACATCAGCACCTCTGTTCCGTCGTTACCGATGAAGATACGGCGACCGGTTTCGGGGTCGATACCCTTCGTGGGATAGAGGTAGAGCTGACCGATGGACTTGCCCACCATGGTGATGTTGGTAGTTTCCGCATTACCGGCAGAAACAAAGCTCTCTACGCCGTCGCTCAAGGAGGTCACCACATTCTTGTTGGTAGAGATATTGAAAGAGGTCGACCAGCTGAATCCGCGACGTTTGATGATGTCGGCACTCAAAGTCAACTCAATACCCGTATTTCTCATCGAGCCCGCATTGGTGGTGATATAGTCGTTCGGCACACCGGCAGAGGGCGAGGTGGGCACCTGCAGAATCAAGTCGGACGAGGTGTTGCGATAGTAATCGAACTCCACGGTGAGGTTGTTCCAGAGGGTTGCATCGAAGCCGATGTCCCACTTGCGACTACTCTCCCACTTCAGGTTCTCCGAGTCACCTATCTGACTCAGCGTGTAGGCACCCGAAGTTCCGTAGTAGGCACTGCTATAATAAGATTTCGAAGCATAGTCGTCGATGTTCGTGTTACCCACGATACCCCAGCTGGTCTTCAATTTCAAGTCGGTCACCAGCTCCTTCAACGGTTCGAAGAAAGTCTCGTCCGAGATATGCCAAGCAGCGGAAACGCCGCCGAAATTACCCCAACGATTGTTCTTACTCAAGGCCGAATATCCGTCTCTACGGAAATTCACTGAAGCCAAATAGCGAGAATCATAGTCGTAATTCACACGCCCGAAGTAAGAGAGCAACGTACTTTCGGTCAACGATCCGTTGATGGCTGTAATATTTTGAAAGGCCGCTTCAAAGATGGTGTATGAATCATCCACCAGGTTGGTGCGTTTGGCGCCCCAGTAGCGGTGTTCTTTTTTCGTAAACTCTGCTCCCGCCAGGAAGTCGAAGTGGTGACTGCCCGGGTTCCAGGCATAGTTGGCCGTGTTGGTCCAGGTCGACTGTGTATACTTGCCCGACACATTGGTAGCCACACCGTTCTGTGAAGCACCGTTCACCACCGTCGGTGCGTAGAAGTCGCGTTCCTCCGTGCTCACATAGTCGCGACCGTACTGGGTGCGCAGGTGCAAATCCTTCACCGGTGTCAGGTCGGCATAGTAAGAACTCAGCCAGCGGAGGTTGTCATCGCGCAGATAGCTCTCCGACTCCAGCACAGAGGCCGGGTTATCCAGCGGTGCCTGAATGGTGTTAGGACCATAACCCAAGTGGCCCGATTCCTGCGTCGGGTTGCCATTCTCATCATACGCTGCGATGTTGGGGGCAAGGGCCCATGCCAGACGGGTGAAGGCGGCGTAAGAGACAATCGAACCTCCACGAGAGCGGTCGGCCGTGCGCTGACGGGTGCGTGAGATGGTGTGCGAAGTACCTACCTTCAACCAGCGAGTGGCTTGCGCATCAATATTAAAGGAAGAGGAGAGGCGGTTGAACTGATCGCCCTGAATGATACCCTCCTGATCCAGATAGTTGAGCGAGAAGTTGTAAGTGACATCCTTGCTACCGCCACTGATACCCAGTCCGTGGTTCTGCTGAATACCGTTCTGAAACACATAGTCGTCCCAGTTGGTATCAATCACGTTGCCCTCCTTGTCATACGCCAGGTTGAAAGCCTTCGTACCATCGGTCGTAGCAGAAGAGGTGGCCAGGTTAAAGTACTCCGTGCCATATCGGTTTTTCACAGCGTAGTTTTTTGTGTTTACAAATTCTTCGGCATTTTGCACTTTCACCTTTTTCACCGGAGAGACAACGCCCACCCAGCCGTTGTAAGTCACCACCGGCTTACCGGCATCTCCGTGTTTGGTGGTAATCAGCACGACACCGTTGGCAGCACGCGATCCGTAGAGGGCGGCGGCAGAGGCATCCTTCAGGACGCTGATGGATTCGATGTCTTCGGGATTGATATCGGAGAGGACATTGATATCGCCCGAGTAAGCGATGTTACCCGACTGGATAGGCACGCCGTCCACCACGTAGAGCGGGGTGTTGCCGGAAGTGATGGAGGCCACACCACGAACACGAATCACCGGCGCCGTACCAAGGTTACCGGAGGGAGTGGTGGTCTGAATACCACTGCTTCGTCCCTGCAGCACCTGGTCGATACTGCTGGCGGGCACATCCTTAAAGGTTTCATTGCCCACCGTCGAGATGGAGGAGGTCAGGTTCTGACGCTTCTGCGTACCGTAGCCCACTACGACCACCTCATTCAGCAGGTTGCGGTTCTCGGTGAGTTCCACCGTCAGGAGTTCCTCATTGTCATACACCTCCACCACCACGGGGTTATAACCCACGAAGCTCACTTTGATAGAGGCGGGCAACTCCGGCACGCTCAGTGTAAACTTACCGTCGAAATCGGTCGTCGTACCTTTCTTGGCCGATGCCAGCGATACGGAAGCACCGATGACCGCCTCCTTCGTACGGGCATCCAGCGCCCTACCTTTCACTATGATTTGGGCCACAGCGGTCCCTGTCTCGCTGAAAAGTAGTATCAGCGAGACGATGATATAAGCAATATGTTTCATTGTGGATTCTTCTAGTTATTAGCCAAATAATGTAGTTTTTCTTGTTGCGAACGTGCCTGACGCTTGTCCACTTTCAGGAACCCTTGCGCATGGTTCACGTCCTGTCCTTCTTCGATGACCCAAGTCAGGAAGTCGTTCACTTCCGGGGTGAGCGCTTTGAGCGACAAGCCCACCTGCTCCACCGGGATGGCGTTGCTGTCAGCCTCTTCCAGAGATTCCAGAATCTCGTCCAGGTTGTTATCCTTGAAGGCCTGATCTTGCTCCTTCTTCAGCTTCAGCGGAAGCAGAGCGATGCCGTTCTTCAAGCCACGTCCGCGCAAGTCGTACAGGTAGCTCAGACTGTTAAAGGAGACCGACTCCGGATCGCGCTCCAGCGCCTTCAGCAAGAAGATGTCGTCACCGGCAATCTTCGTACCGCGCAGGTTGGTCGTGCTCTCACCGAAGAAGCGGGCAAAGGTGGCAGCCACCGACTGCTTGCTCATGCTGCTGTAGACATTCACGTTCGCCCATTTGTCGGGCTTCTCCCAATCATCCTCCTCATCATTCTGCACCGTAGGGTCTTGAACGAAGAAGAGCGCCTTCAGCTCCTTACTTCCGAAGCGGCGTTTATTGAACTCTTTCCAACGGCTGTTCTCCGGAGTAGTCACCGGCAGCAGCGCGAAACGTGCCACATAAGTCACCAGCGAAGTTTCATCGGCATCTTCACCGAGGGTAAGCGTCAAGGTAGGACGTGCTTGTGCGTCTCTCACACTTACCACCTCAATAGCCACCTCCGGATGAAGTGCCTGATAAGCTTTGGCCCACTGTGCCGCCAACTCCTGAGTCAATCGCGGAGTGGCCAGTACAATCTTTTTTTGTGCATAGGATACAGTAGCTCCCAACAGGAGTCCCAGCACTATGATAAATAAACGTATACTCTTCATAGTGATTTCCATTTAAAAAGTGAATAAATAAATCGGAAATAAAAATATAAAAGGAAGTGGTTGCAGCTCCCGGACACCCGTCCGAAAGATGCAGATTGAATTAGATTGCCCGCAAGGGGCACATGAAACGTGAATAACAACAATTGAATTTGTTCATCTTTTCTTTTTACTTTAAACCTAAAATCTAACGTGACTCTCTCTCATTCTTTAGGGGGCTCCCCAAAGGGAGTCTCTCTCTAATAATAATTACGCTTTTTATTTCTTTCTTTTTGATTTCGAGTCAAAAGTAGTGTATCCTGTACACCCTCACAATAGTTTATTTAAAAGTCAGTGAATTATTCTATTTTTCCGCCATCAGCAGGGCATTTTGCAGTATATTATTCTGTTTAAGACCTCCGGCGGGTGGTTTTTCATCCCGCTTTTACTTTTCTCAGAAATATTTCGAGGAGTTTTTGCGCAGTCAAAGGAAATTTCACTACTTTTATCGCCGGAAAGAGAATTATGAACGATTAAATCTTACTAAGATGGACAACTTAGACGAAAAAGACGTAGCTATCCTCAAGATGCTACAAGAAGATGCCCGACACACGGTCAAGGAACTGTCAACCGGCATCAACCTCTCCCCCTCCCCCACTTTCGACCGCCAGAAACGTCTCGAAAAGCTGCGTTACATCAAGGAGTATGTGGCCCTTGTGGACTATAAGAAGGCGGGTAACAATCTGATTGTGCTCTGCAACATCAAGTTGAAGGAGCAGAAGAAGGATGTCGCCATGCAGTTTGTGGAACGCATCCGCCAGATGGAGGAGGTCACCGAGTGCTTCAACACTTCGGGTGATTATGATTACTTGCTCAAGATCTACCTGCGCAACATGGAGCACTACCGCGACTTTGTGGTGAATAAGCTCGCCACCATCGACAGCATCGGCAACTTCAGCAGCAACTTTGTCATTGAGGAGGTGAAGTACACCACCCACATTCCTATCTATCCGAAGGAATAACATCCCGCGCCGACCATTCGC
>CAYSOW010000018.1:0-4687 GCA_964432715.1 uncultured Bacteroides sp. | reverse complement strand
AAACGACGTCCGCCAAAGCAGCCCCACCGGCTCGCCTTGCGGACGTCGTTATTGGTTATCTTTCACTGCGCAGAGGCGCAGCAGAAATTACTTCTGACGGATATATATATTAATAGGTGTACCGCTGAGCGCCCAACGCTCACGCATCTTGTTCTCCAGGAAGCGCTTGTAAGGCTCCTTCACATACTGAGGCAAGTTGGCGAAGAACACAAACGAAGGCACCTTCGTGTTAGGCAACTGCGTGCAATACTTAATCTTAATATACTTACCCTTGTTCGAGGGAGGTGGATACGCCTCAATGAGCGAAAGCATCTCCTCGTTCAGGCGCGCCGTCGGGATGCGCGTCGTGCGGTGCTGATACACCTCCTTCGCCTGCTCCAGCACCTTAAAGATACGCTGCTTCGTCAGTGCAGAAGCAAAGATAATGGGGAAGTCAGAGAACGGAGCGAAACGGCTGCGGATAGTCGCCTCAAACTGATTCATCAGTTTCGCCGTCTTATCCTCCACCAAGTCCCACTTGTTCACCACGACCACCAAACCCTTCTGGTTACGCTGAATCAGCGAGAAGATGTTCAGGTCCTGACTCTCGATACCTCTCGTCGCATCCAACATCAGGATACACACGTCCGAATTTTCAATGGCACGAATCGAACGCATCACCGAGTAGTACTCCAAGTCCTCTACCACCTTATTCTTCTTACGGATACCTGCCGTATCCACCAGGTAGAAGTCGAAACCGAACTTATCGTAACGCGTGTAGATAGAGTCACGCGTCGTACCGGCGATATCCGTCACAATGTTACGGTCCTCACCGATGAAAGCATTCACGATAGACGACTTACCCGCATTCGGGCGGCCCACCACCGCAAATCTCGGAATCTCCTCCTCCAGAATTTCCTCAGGCTCCTTGTTGAACTTACCCACAATCAAGTCGAGCAAATCACCCGTACCACTACCACTCAGTGCAGAGATACAATACGGATCGCCCAGACCCAGCGAGTAGAATTCAGCGGCGCTATATTGCAAATTGTTATTATCCGTTTTGTTGGCCACCAAGACCACAGGCACCTTCGTGCGACGCAAGATAGAAGCCACCTCCATATCCAGGTCCGTCACACCATTCATCACATCCACCACGAAGAGAATCACGTCCGCCTCCTCGATGGCAATCATCACCTGCTTACGAATCTCCTCCTCAAAAACATCATCCGAATTGACCACCCATCCACCGGTATCCACTACCGAGAACTCATGGCCCACCCATTCGGTTTTTCCATACTGCCGATCTCTTGTGGTACCGGCTTCATCATTGACGATCGCCTGACGGGTCTGCGTCAATCGATTAAATAAAGTCGACTTTCCCACATTGGGACGTCCAACAATGGCTACTAAATTACCCATACATTTCTATTTTTACGGCTGTCACAGCCGGGTGAATACTAATCAAAATTATAGCCGAAGTTCTTCAGTTCCTTATCCGAGCTTCGCCAATCCTTATCCACTTTCACAAAGGTCTCCAGATAGATACTCTTGTCGAAGAACTTCTCCAGCGACTTACGCGCCTCCGAAGCCACCTTCTTCAGAGCCTTTCCCTGTTTACCGATGATGATACCCTTCTGAGAATCGCGCTCCACATAGATCACCACGTTGATATGGATGCTCTTCTCCTCCTCTTTGAAACGCTCCACCACCACTTCCACCGAGTAGGGAATCTCCTTGTCATAGTAGAGCAGAATCTTCTCTCTGACAATCTCCGTCACGAAGAAACGCGCCGGTTTATCCGTCAGCTGATCCTTTCCAAAGTAAGGCGGTGAGTCGGGAATCAAATCCTTGATACGCTTCATCACCACATCCACGTTAAAGCGCGAAGTAGCCGAGATAGGGATAATCTCAGCCTGCGGCAACAGCTCGTGCCACTTCTCCACGATGTCGGTCAACTCCTTCTGATTACTCAAATCAATCTTGTTGACCAGCAGCAACACAGGCACTTGCATCTTGCGCACCTTCTCGATGAAGTCCGCATTCTTATCGGGTTTCTCCACCACATCCGTCACATACAAGAGTACATCAGCATCAGCCAAAGCCGATTCCGAGAAGTTCAACATTGACTCCTGCAGCTTATAGTTCGGTTTCAACACTCCCGGAGTGTCAGAGAACACAATCTGCATGTCGTCCGTGTTCAGAATGCCCATGATACGATGGCGGGTGGTCTGCGCCTTAAACGTAGCGATAGAGATACGTTCGCCCACCAAGAGATTCATCAGGGTGGATTTTCCCACATTGGGGTTACCGACAATGTTTACAAATCCTGCTTTATGCATATAATAATCGTTTATAGACAAAAAAACGCACCGGGAAAGATGCGTTCTTTTGTTTATTGGTTTGGTATTTTCTTCTTACACTATCTGCTAGCTCCGTCATAACCCCATTTCACATAGACCGCACCGTAAGTAAATCCGGCACCGAACGCAGTGAAGATCAGGTTGTCTCCTTTCTTGAGTTGTTTCTCATAATCCCAGAGACAGAGCGGAAGCGTACCGCCACTCGTGTTACCGTAACGTTGAATATTGATCATCACCTTCTCCATAGGCACCTCCAGACGATGAGCCACCGCGTCAATGATACGCAAGTTGGCCTGGTGAGGAATCACCCAGTTGATGTTCTCGTTAGTCAATCCGTTACGCTCAGCCAGCTCAGCTGTGATGCTCGACATATTCGAAACCGCATATTTAAATACGGTACGACCCTCTTGGTAGAGATAGTGCATCTTGTTGCTTACCGTGAAGTAAGAGGGAGGACAAACAGAGCCGCCCGCTTTCATGTGCAAGAAAGGAAGGCCCTTTCCGTCGGTACGCAAGATGCAGTCCATCACACCCACCTCTTCGGTGGTGGCCTCCATCATCACCGCTGCTGCACCATCACCAAAGATAGGGCAAGTAGCACGATCAGAATAGTTCACCATAGAGGACATTTTATCCGCGCCTACCAAAATCACCTTTTTATGTCTGCCGGACGCAATCAAGCCGGAAGCCACGTCGAGTCCGTAAAGGAAACCGCAACAAGCCGCCTGCAAGTCGAATGCAAACGCATTTTTGAGTCCGAGTTTATCACAGAGGATGGAAGCTGTGGAGGGGAAATGATAGTCAGGAGTAGTAGTAGCCACGATTACGGCATCAATATCGTCAGGGTTGGAGTTCGTGCGCTGCATCAACTGCTTCGCAGCCTTACGCGCCATGTAAGAGGTACCCAAGCCCTCTTCATTCAAGATTCTTCTCTCCTTCACCCCGATACGGGTCATAATCCATTCATCGTTGGTATCCACCATGCGCGACAACTCATCGTTGGTCAACACATACTCGGGCACATAGCCACCGACTCCTGTAATTACAGCATTAATTTTTTCCATGCATCTTTCATTTAAAGACGAGGGTGTGTCAAAAGGGGTCTCTACAACCAGCCTTTGACACGCTCTCCTATTTTTAACTACGATTAGATAGCAGCTTCTTTCTCAACCGCTAACTTACCTCTGTAGTAACCGCAAGCGCCACATACAGTGTGGTAAACATGCCATTCTCCACAATTCGGGCAAATTGCCAAAGTAGGAGCTACTGCTTTATCATGAGTTCTTCTCTTCGCAGTTCTTGTTTTTGATTGTCTTCTTTTAGGATGTGCCATTTTTCTAAACTTTAATTATTATCTATTATTTTCTTTAATTCACTCCATCTCGGATCTATTTCCTGAGGTCCTGCTTCCTCGTCGTCGGTTCCGTCCAAGTCATCATTCATGGCTTCGTCGAAATCTTCGTCATCGGAAGTGACTCTTAAATGCTTGCTCAGCTGACTCATCATGGCCTCGTTACACTCTCCGTCGGCATGCACATGCTTCAGGGGGATACTCAAGGCGATGAATTCGTAGATGTTCCAAGCCACATTGATAACACCCTCTTCTTCGGGAATTATCACCACATCACCGTCATCATTATATTCAGCTCCCAACTTCACCCGAAGGAGGTCGTCAGAAGCTACCTCCAAATCCATATCATCCAGGCAGCGGTCGCAAGTCACCTGAACGGTTCCTTCCGTGTGAAAACGCAAGTCGAAAGCCTCGCCCACCTTTTTCACCCGCACCTGAACCTCCACATGGCCGCCGTGCACCTCCGGTGCTTCGATGGCATCAAAGAACGATTGATCCAGAGAATACTCATAACTGCATGAGTTCTCCACCATTCCCTTGAGGTCTATTTCATATTTTACGAGCTCTTCCATTTTCTCTTTTCCTGTTTAAGTTGTAAAATACTTGGATTCGGCCGACAAAGATACAAATAATTATGCTTAAAACGATACGAAACGAGGATAAATCTTTTCAGAAAATACATTTTTTACCTTTCCAAGCCCCTAATAATCAATTAAAGGCCCCGCACGTTAGCGGATTTTAAGGATTTCGTCATTCCCCGAGAGTGTAAAATATTTAAACGAAAGGGGAACCGGCAGAAGGATATAACGAAAGAACCCTTGCAAGATTTGACTCTTACAAGGGAACTTCTTTTGAAAACGGCGACTACCTACTCTCCCACTTACGCAGTACCATCGGCGTGAACGGGCTTAACTTCTCTGTTCGGAATGGGAAGAGGTGGAACCCCGTTGCTATAGTCACCTTAATAGCTTTATATGATTCATATTGTACTTTC
>CAYSOW010000017.1:14898-27329 GCA_964432715.1 uncultured Bacteroides sp. | reverse complement strand
TTGCCTCGGTTGTAATAAGCAAAGGCAAAATCGGGTGCCAACTCAATCACCTTATTTAAATCGTTCTTTACAATTTCATAATCCACCGCACGAATCTCTTCATTGGGGGCAATCAAGTTGCCTGCTTCACGACTGGCACGAAGTTCGCTCTTGCGATACTCCAGCTGTTTGTAGCGCACCAAGGCGCGATTAAAGTAGGCCGGCATAAAGTTGCCATCCTTCAGAATTGACTGTGTGAAATCGTCCACCGCACTGTTGAAGTCCTGCGTCAGGTAGAAATCCAATCCGCGAAGGAAGTAAGGCAACGACTCGTCCGGATGTTGCGTAATCTGCAAGGTGTAAGCATCAATCGACGAGAAATGGCGTGCCGCCTGCTCTTCGGTGAGCGGAGACTCCATGTTGGTGATCAGCAAGCGTTGATGCAGCAGCGGGTTCTGACCCAGTTCGTCAATGGTGCGGTAGTAGTTGATGGTGCGACGCACCTCGCTACGCTTCTCGTAGTAAGTCAACGCGTAGAGCGGCTGCAGCTCCACCTTCACCTGACGGTTCTGCACCTTACCGCGGTAAGCATTCTGATAGCGTTCGTCCTCGTTGGCATCGTCCGCCACCACAATCTTACGGTAGTTGTTCATATTCTTATCCGACTTCTTACGCGTCTTGTCCGACCCGTTGTCCGCCGTCTCTTCCTCTTCTTTCTGATTGTTGTTCTGTTTCGCCGTCGTCTTGCCGTTCTGACGGTCAATCTGCGCCTTCAGCACGGTAAAATCATCGGCATCCGCCCCCTTCTTATCGCCAATCTTCCGGCGCGCCTCCGCCCGGTAGTGGTAGCCGGTCCAGAAGTTGGGGTATTCATTAATCACCGTCGTATAGTCGCGAATAGCCCCTTTATAGTCGCCGGTCTGATCCAGCAACGTACCACGGTTGAAGATGGCCATCATGTTATCCGGCTCCATCTCAATCACGAAATTAAAATCCTCGATGGCGCGGTTGTCATCGCCCACCTGCGCACGCAGCAAACCACGGTTGTAGTGACCGAGGAAGTTGTGCGGCTCGATATCCAGCGCGATATCATAGTCCTGCATCGCACCGCGTAAATTATTCTGATGATAGCGTGCCAACGCACGGTTGATGTAGTTGTTGGCATTTTTGGAAGCCAAGTGGATGGCTCTGTCCAGATGAGATTCGCCCTCGGCATAACGTCCCTGTTGCAGTTCGAGAATGGCCTTCGACGACCACACATCGCCGTCGTACGGGTCAATCTCCAACGCCTTATCAATCTCGCGCTCCGCACGAAGAGTGTCCTTCAACTTCATGGAGACCTCCGCACCCATCAGATAAGCCGCGGTGTAACGAGGCGAGAAACGTACAATCTCTTCCAGGTTGGAACGAGCCGATTCATAATCCTCCTTACGCATGTTGCAGAGGGCGAGGTTGTGCCACAAAGCCACATTCTCGGGATCGTAAGTCAAGGCTTTCTTGTAATCCTCCATGGCTCCGTCATAGTTCTGCATACGGATACGGGCAATGCCGCGCACCTGATAGCTGGAGACCACAAAGGGATTGCGGTTGATGGCTTCGGTACAATCGGCTTCGGAGCCCTGGAAATCCTCCAGCTCCAGCTTCGCCACCCCACGAAAGAAGTAAGGTTCGTAGAGGTAAGGCTTCGCACCGATCACCTGATTGAAGTATTGTATAGATAATACATAGTCCTCAAAATAGAGCGCATTGCGAGCAATGGTCATCACCCTGTCTGTATTGATTTGTGCACACAATAAAAAAGGAAAGAACGAATATATTAAGAGGACTATGTATTTCATAATTGTTACGTAAGTGAGTTGTTACTTGTTGCCTACAGATTTGGTCTTGTATGAGCAACGAATTTTGCCTTTCAACATGGCAGCCAGTTTACTTTTAATCAACTGTTTGCGCAACGGTGAAAGATGATCAATAAACATTTTGCCTTCCAGATGGTCGAACTCATGCTGCATTACGCGGGCCAGGAAACCTTCTACCCACTCATCGTGCGGCTGGAAGTTCTCATCTAAATAGGTGACGTGCACACGGGTGGGACGTTTCACGGGTTCGTGGATGCCGGGGAGACTCAAGCAGCCCTCCTCATAAGAATCCTCCTCACCGTCGGTCTCCACGATACGCGCATTGATGAAGGCACGCATAAAACCTTTATATTCAGGCTTATCTTCAGAGATGACATCCAGATTGATGATCACCAGACGAATGGGCAAGCCAATCTGGGGAGCAGCCAAACCCACGCCATCAGCATGATCATTGGTTTCAAACATGTTCTGAATCAACTCTTTCAGGCCCGGATAATCGGGAGTGATGTCTTCAGCGACTTTTCTTAATACGGGTTGTCCGTAGGTGTAAATCGGTAAAATCATATTCTTTCTAAATCTATCTTCAAATCTATCTTCTAAATTCTCTTGGATTCCAAATAACTTTGCAGAATGATGGTGGCACTGATTTCATCCACCAACGCCTTGTTCTGTCGAGCTTTCTTCTTCAACCCACCGTCGAGCATGGCTTGATGGGCCAGCACCGAGGTAAATCGCTCATCGACATACTCCACCGGAATCTCCGGGAGCGCTTTTCTCAGACGATTCACGAAGGGTTCAATACGCTTCATATTCTCCGAGTACTCATTATTCATCTGCTTGGGCAAGCCCACAACGATGCGTTCCACCGACTCCTTGCGAACATAATCCATCACAAAGTCGAACAACTCAGGCGTTGCGACGGTGGTCAGTCCGTTGGCAATCAGTTGCAGCGGATCGCTCACAGCAATGCCGGAGCGCTTCTTTCCATAATCGATTGATAGTATACGGCTCATAATGGCTGCAAAATTAATGATTAATGCGAAAAGAACCCCTCTTCAATCTAAAAAAAGATGTAATTTAAGCCAAAGAGAGAAAAAAAGTGGAGAAGATTGACGTAACGACAACCTTCCCCACCCGCTTTATAAGTTTCTATGCTTGATGATAGTCACCTTATTAATATACGCGATAGAGCAACCAAGCACCCTGGAAATCCTGACGTGAAGGATATTTCGCCTTGAATGCATCTCTAGCCTGAGCAGCTGAGTTTCTATCATCGTAAGTACCTACAATCACACGGTACATGTTTTTCTCTGCATTGTAAGCCACCTGTGCGTTGTAGCCGGCGTTGTCCATCTCAGCTTTCAGTTTCTCAGCATTTGCCTGTACACCGAAGCTACCGCAAACGACGCTGAAGTTTTTCAAACCGCTACCTGATACGACAGATACTCTCTCCTCACGTACAGATACGTTAGACGGAGTAGACTGTACCGGAGTAGAAGTCGGAGCAGTTACAACCGGAGTAACCTCCACCGGAGTGCTCACGGGAGTCTGAGTCAGCTCCTGCTGTTTAGCCTCTTCATACGCTTTTTTGTAAGCACTTTCACTGGTCTTACAAGAGGTAGCCAACACGCTCAAACATACGGCGGCACCCAACATCCAATTCATTTTCATCTTTATACTTTTTAAACGATTAATATGCTTGTTAAATTTCAAGCAAAAATAGCACTATTTTTATTCATTAAAAGAGAAAAATGAAAAAAAATGAGGCGAGAGGGCTATTTTATATCATTTAACTGAAAAATAAGTGCCAAAGATGGAACTTTATCCGGATTTTTTCATTATGTTTGTTGAAACATTTAAAGATAATCACTATGAAGGGTTTAAGTTTTTTGGCTGCATTCTTAGGCGGAGCTGCCGTAGGTGCCGCAGTGGGAATTTTGTTTGCTCCGGAAAAAGGAGAAGATACGAGAGCTAAAATCGCGGAAGCTTTGCGCAAGCGTGGTATCAAACTGAGTCGCGGCGAGTTCGATCGTCTCGTTTCGGAGATCAAGGGCGCCACTTCCGGTGAGAAAGAAGAGGAGGAATAATCGTTCCACCTCATCTCCCTGTTATTTTTGAAAGCATACATCGCCGTGGGTGCTGCATTTCTATTCGGAAAGGTATCATCCGCGACGATGATTATTCACGTCGTTAGAGAAACTGTTACAACATGGTTACAGAGAAAAAAGGAGACCGCATGGACGAACTGGTGGATTCACTGAAGAAGTACGTCCGACTGCAGAAGGAGTATGTCCGTTTGGAATTGATAGAGAAACTGTCGCTCATTCTTTCCGGACTGGTGTTGGTGCTGGCAATGATTTGCCTGGGAATGATAGCGCTGTTCTATTTTTCCTTTGCCATGGTGTATATCCTCGCTCAGTATGTGGGCGGTGAGGCGGTGAGTTTCTCAATCGTCACAGCTTGTATTCTCCTGCTTCTCCTGATCATCTATTTCAAGCGAGAAGCTTTGATTGTCAAACCGTTTGTCCGTTTCCTGGCCAAACACCTCACGGAAGATTCCGAAGAGACTGAAGAAACCGAAGAGTAGTCATGGGAAAATCAGCAAAAAGTAAATCGGAAGAGATTACCTTGGAGGTGATTGCCGAGCAGAAGAAGGCGGTGCTCAAGAAGATTAGAGCGGAGCAGAAGGTGATTAAGCAGTGCACGGGGGATTTGTTTGCACCCGTGAAACTGACCACCCGGGCGGACAAGATTGTCAATGCGGTAAGTTCCGGCTTTGCCGTGGTGGACGGGGTCATGTTCGGCATCCGTCTCATGAAGCAGTTGCGCCGGATTTTCAGAAAATAGGAGTGTCAGGGCTGCTATAGTTGCTGCATGACGTACACATCCTGGTAGCCTGTTTTAAATTTCACCCAATCTTTTAAAAGGGCCGTTTCTTGGTAGCCACTCTTCAAGAAGAGTTGGTGACTGGCTTCGTTGCTCTTCGGCACATAGGCATAGAGCTGATGCAGCCGGGGATAGGTTTGCATATACGCATGGATCATGCGCAATGCCTCGCGGGCATATCCTTGTCGACGGAACGGTTCATCCACCAGGATGCCCACCTCTGCGCGTCGATGCAGAGCACTGTAATCCAGCAAATCCAGGAATCCGACGGGCGTTGCATCACCGATGCGCTCCATCAGCAAGCGCAACTGACCGTCGACTTCCAACCGGTGAGTGCTTTCAGTCACAAACTTCAGCACCTCCTCGCGGGTATAAGGGACGGCATTGTTGCTTACCTCCCACACTGCGGGATTGTTCTCTATGCGCAGCATAAAGTCGACATCCCCCGGCACCATCGTGCGAAGGCGCAACACCTCTCCCTGTATATCTACCCTACTTTTCATTCTTCCGTCAGATTCAACTCGTTCAAGATACGTTTGGAGGAGGGCCAGCAGAAGAGCGATGCCACCATGGCCATCAAGGCGCAGAACATGCTCAGCTGGTTGAGGGTGAGGTAATAGACCACCAGGTTGCTCAGCGCAGCTACCCCCATCATCACCAATCGAATCAACGACCAGCGACGATAACACTTCAGTGCCTCCAGCAGCGGCAACGGACGCACCCTGTTCGTCAGCGCCCAGCTAAATAATTTCAGTGAAACGGGGATGAGCAGGATGGCCAACAGGATGGCCACCGTCTGCAACAGATACTCCATTCGTGCATCTGCCGCATAGAGCCCCTCGGCAAAGAGTCCCGACTCAAAGCCAACCACCGTCAGCACCATGATTCCCCAAAACAGTTTATAAGCAATACGCTCTCCTTTGATACATTGATCGATATTCTTCATGCTTCAATTTCCTTCTAATTCTTCATTCATTCTCAAGCGCCGGTAAAAGGCATACGGTTGACAATGGAACGGCCCAGTGTCACTTCATCGGTGTACTCCAGTTCATCGCCCACCGAGATGCCACGCGCTATCACACTCAGTTTCACGTCGTAGCCGGAGAGTTTCCGGGAGATAAAGAAGTTGGTGGTGTCGCCTTCCATCGTGGGACTGAGGGCGAAGATGATTTCCTTGACCCCACCCTCTTTGACGCGCTCCACGAGACTCTCTATCTGCAAGTCGCTCGGGCCGATGCCGTCCATCGGAGAGATGACGCCTCCCAGCACATGATAGAGTCCGCGGAACTGTTGGGTATTCTCCACCGCAATGACATCCTGCACATTCTCTACGACACAGAGGATGGAGGCATCGCGCTGCGGATTGGAGCAGATGCTGCACACCTCGGTATCGGAGATGTTATGACACACCTTGCAATACTTCACTTCGCGCTTCATGGTGACCAGCGATTCACTCAGCGCTTCCACCACGGAGGCATCCTGGCGCAGCAGATGCAACACCAGTCGCAAGGCAGTCTTCCGTCCGATGCCGGGCAGTTTCGCAAATTCGTTGACTGCTTTATCTAATAATAAGGAATAGGGTTGTGCCACTTTACTTCTACTTTTTTCTACGATTTCGACTACAAAGATAAGGGAAGTCTAACGATTTTCCTCTATCTTTGCGCACAAAAAATAAGAAAATGAATCGTATCTATATCCTTCTCACCATCCTAATCTACTTCGGATTACTCCTGATTATCGCTCGTCTCACCGGCCGAAAAGCTTCCGGCAATGATGCTTTCTTTCGCGGAAATCGTCAATCGCCGTGGTATGTGGTTTCGTTCGGCATGATTGGCGCCTCGCTCTCGGGAGTGACTTTTGTCTCCGTGCCGGGCATGGTGAGGGGCATTGATATGACCTATATGCAGACGGTTTTCGGCTTTTCGGTGGGGTACCTGGTGATTGCGCATGTACTGTTGCCGCTCTACTATAAGCTGAACCTCACCTCTATCTACTCGTACCTCGACAGCCGAATCGGGCCGCGCTCTTACAAAACCGGCGCGCTCTTTTTTCTGCTCTCGAAGACCATCGGTGCGGCAGCACGACTCTATCTGGTGTGTATGATTCTGCAAACGTATGTCTTCGATGCAATGCACATTCCGTTTGTGGTGACGGTGGCGGTCATTCTGTTGCTGATTTGGCTCTACACGCGCAAGAGTGGCATCCGCACCATTGTGTGGACCGACAGTTTGCAGACTTTCTGCTTGATTGCGGCACTGGGTCTGATTCTCTACGAGGTGTGTGTGCGCATGGATCTGAACTTCAGCGGCTGGCTCTCTACCGTGATGAGCAATGAGCATAGTCGCATCTTTGTGTTCGACGACTGGCACTCGCAGCAGAACTTCTTTAAGCAGTTTCTGAGCGGTATTTTTATTACCATTGTGATGACCGGCCTCGACCAGGACATGATGCAGAAGAACCTTTCTTGCCGCACGCTCAAGGAGGCGAAGAAGAATATGTATTGCTACGGATTCTCGTTTATTCCGGTCAACTTCCTTTTTCTTTCGCTGGGTGTACTGCTGTTGCTCCTGGCGCCACAGATGGGACTGGAATTGCCTCAAGCGGGCGACCAGATTCTGCCGATGTTTGCAGCCGAAGGACGACTGGGCTTCCCGGTGCTGGTGTTCTTCAGCATAGGTATCATTGCAGCAGCCTTCTCCAGTGCCGACTCCGCCCTGACCGCCCTCACCACCAGCTTCTGCCTGGACATTCTGGAGACCAATAAGCGGTCGGAAGAGGAGGCGATTCGCACCCGAAAGAAAGTTCATTTCATCATTTCGTTGGTGTTTATTCTTTTTATTTGTATCTTTAGGGCGGTAAACGACAAAAGCGTACTAGATGCTCTTTACACCATTGCCTCCTACACGTACGGTCCACTCCTCGGCCTCTTTGCTTTCGGCCTTTTCACGAAGTGGATGCCGCGCGACCGTTGGGTGCCGGTGGTGGCTGTCAGTGCTCCCATCATCTGTTACCTCATCGACCGACTCACGTTTCAGTGCACCGGTTACAAGTTCGGATATGAGATGCTGATGTTCAACGGTCTGCTCACTTTTATCGGGTTATCATTATGTTCAATCAACAAACGTCAATGAGAATGGAAATCAACAGTGCTGAATTTATTATCAGTAATACACAGGTAAGTAAGTGTCCGCAGGACCGCCTGCCGGAATATGCCTTCATCGGCCGCTCTAATGTGGGCAAGTCGAGCCTCATCAATATGCTGACCAAACGCCCGAAGCTGGCGATGACCTCTTCCACTCCGGGTAAGACCTTGCTCATTAATCACTATAAGATTAATAAGGAGTGGTATCTGGTCGATCTGCCCGGCTACGGCTATGCGCAACGTGGCAAGAAACAGATTGACAAGATTACGAAGATTATCGAGGATTACGTGCTGGAACGCGAGCAGATGACTTGCCTCTTCGTGCTGCTGGACATCCGTCTCTCTCCGCAGAAGATTGACCTGGAGTTTATCGAGTGGCTGGGCGAGCACGGCATTCCTTTTGCACTCATCTTTACCAAGGCGGATAAACTGACCTCCGGCAAGATGAAGGAGAATGTGAGGGAGTATATGAAGAAACTGAGCGAGGAGTGGGAAGAACTGCCGCCCTACTTTATCTCTTCTTCTGAGAAACGTACCGGAAGAAACGAGATTCTGGATTATATTGACGAGATTAATCGCTCACTGAAGGAGCAGGAGAAAGCACCGGCAGAAGAATAAAAGCGCTACGCAGCGGAATAAAGATGCCGGCTGCAATGGTAGGCACTGCGAAAACATAAAAAGCGTCCATCCTCGAAAGAAGATGGACGCCTTTTTATATCGTTGGCGAAAATGCTTAACGAAGTCGATCGGCGGCTTTCACCATCACCTCATCCTTACCGATGGCACGTACAGCCAAATAGCAAAGCACCATGGAGACGAAAGGCAAGCAAACACCGAAGCGAAGCTGGAAACTGTCATCGACCAATTTGTGATTGTAAGCAATCACAAAAGCAATCAGGGTGATATAGTAACCAATCTGCAACAAGATGTTGAAGATGGTCAGACGAATCTGCAACATACGATTCTTAAAGAGGAAGATGGTACCCAAAGCCACGATGGCAGAGAGCAACAGCAAAGCAAACATTCCCCAGCAAGAAGTCTCACGTCCCACATTCGCCACGTCTACACCCAGATTTGTGAAGAGAGAAACACTCCCATCCACACCCACATAAGCAGCCACGGGATTGCACATACACACAATCAGCGCAACGACTGCCAGCAGCAGGTAGACCGTTTGAATACGTTGTATCATAGTACAAAAGAGATTAGAAACGAATTAGAGGTTTTCTTTCTCTTTCGCCGGGTTACGGAAGTAAACCTTACCCTCTTTGTACTCCTGAGTAGCGATCAAAGTCGGTTTCGGCAATTTCTCATAGTAACGAGAAATCTCAATTTGCTCTCTATTCTCGAACACTTCATCCGTGGTATCATTGTATGAAGCAAACTCTTGCAATTTCTTCGACAAATCATTCTTGATTTCTACGGCAATCTGGTTTGCACGTTTGCCAATAATAGAAACGGTTTCGTAGATATTACCCGTATCTTCACACAATTCCATCAAATCACGCGTAACGGTAGTCGTCGGTGCATTCGTTTTTTTGTAATCCATAATTTTATATTGAATATCTATTTATTATTCGTTATTCTTTATTCTTTGATTCTCTTGCTTGATTGTTCGAAGATGTGCTCTGCCTCCTTCATGTTATTGCTCTCGGGGAACTCATTCTTGAACGCATAATATTCATCCACCGCATCACGGTAACGATCGGTCTGCTTCTCGGGCACACTCTGTACAGCCATCTGATACTTGGCTCTCAGCACCAACATCGACAACTCCTCACGACGCGAAGTGTAAGGAAAGTCACGCATGGCATTCTGAGCGGTAATCACACACGACTGGTAGTTGTTACCCATATAGTTGCCCAGGTTGTAATACAACTTGGCTGAGTAGAGTTCCTTCTCCACCAACCGATCCTGCAATTTAAAGAGCATATCTTGCGCCTCTTCCTTGTACACGCTGCGCGGATACATCTCGCAGAAGAGCTGAATATCGCTGATGGCCTGATAGGTACTTGTTTGGTCCAAACGAGGCTCCGGTGTATCGTTATAGAGCGCCTTCAACGAAGTGTAAGCCGCCAACTCGGCAAATTCGCCTTGCGGATAGGTCTTGGCATACTTCTTGAAAGTGGTGGAGGCATCCAGCCACTCCTTATTATTATAGTAGGCCATGCCCAACATATACAACGACTCTTCAGCCTTATCACTACCCTTCAAAATAGTAATCACATCGTTCAGCACCGTAGTGGCTTTGGTGTTCTTACCATCCAGATAGTAGCCTTTGGCTGCCTCATATTTATATTGATAGTCAGTACTCTTCAACACTTTGTTGTAATCTCCGCAGGAGCTCAAAGCCACTGCCAGAAGTAAGAGTGCAGGAATGTTCTTTTTCATGCTATAATTTAAAATATGCCGCAAATTTACAGATAACAAGCGAATAATGCAATTAATCTATGTTTTTTAATACAAAAAAGTGCTTTCTCTATCCATAGATGAAGAATATTATATAACTTTACACTCTCTAATTGCATGGACGAATATGGATTTTGAACTTGTTTCTGATTATCAGCCTACCGGCGACCAACCGGAGGCGATTGCACAACTCACTCAGGGCCTTCAGGACGGACTGCCTGCGCAGACGTTGCTGGGTGTCACCGGTTCCGGTAAGACTTTTACCATTGCGAACGTGATTAAGAATGTGAACAAACCGACGCTGATTTTGAGCCACAACAAGACGTTGGCGGCGCAGCTCTACAGTGAGTTCAAAGGGTTCTTTCCTAACAATGCCGTGGAGTATTATGTCTCTTACTACGACTACTACCAACCGGAGGCTTATCTGCCTTCGACGGATACCTACATTGAGAAGGACTTGGCTATCAACGACGAGATTGACAAGCTGCGTCTGGCTGCCACTTCCGCCCTACTCTCCGGACGAAAGGATGTGGTGGTGGTCTCTTCTGTGTCGTGTATCTACGGTATGGGCAACCCGTCCGACTTTTACAACAATGTGATTGATATTCAACGCGGAAAGATGCTCGACCGCAACGTGCTGTTGCGTCGTTTGGTCGATAGTCTCTACACGCGCAACGACCTGGAACTGAACCGCGGCAACTTCCGCGTAAAGGGGGATACGGTGGATATCTATCTGGCTTACACCGACAATCTGCTGCGCATCACGTTCTGGGATACTGAGATTGACGGCATTGAGGAGGTTGACCCGCTCACCGGACAACGCATCGCGGAATACGACGAGTATAGAATCTACCCTGCCAACCTTTTCATGACGACGAAGGAGAGCACGCTGCGCGCTATTCACGAGATAGAGGACGACCTGACCAAACAGGTGGATTACTTTAACGAAATCGGCAAGCCTTTGGAGGCGAAACGTCTCTATGAGCGTGTCACCTATGACATGGAGATGATGCGGGAGCTGGGCCACTGCTCGGGTATCGAGAACTACTCGCGCTACTTTGACGGCAGAGCGGCGGGCACTCGTCCCTACTGCCTGCTCGACTTCTTCCCGGAGGATTTTCTGCTGGTGATTGACGAGAGTCACGTCAGTGTGCCGCAAATCCGTGCGATGTACGGTGGAGATAAGGCCAGAAAGACCAATCTGGTGGAGTATGGTTTCCGTCTGCCGGCAGCGCTCGACAACCGTCCGCTGAAGTTCGAGGAGTTTGAGGAGATGACGCACCAGGTGATTTACGTGAGTGCTACGCCGGCGGAATATGAGCTTCAGAAGAGCGAAGGTGTGATTGTGGAGCAGGTGATTCGACCCACCGGTTTGCTGGATCCGATTATCGAGGTGCGTCCGAGCCTCAACCAGATAGACGACTTGATGGAGGAGATTCAGCAGCGCATCGAGAAGAGCGAACGTATCTTGGTGACCACCCTGACCAAACGTATGGCGGAGGAGCTGACCGACTATCTGTTGCAGCATGAGATTCGCTGCAACTATATCCATAGCGATGTGGATACGCTGGAGCGTGTGCAGATTATGGACGATCTGCGGCAGGGACTTTATGATGTGTTGGTGGGTGTCAACTTGTTGCGTGAGGGACTCGACCTGCCTGAGGTTTCTCTGGTGGCGATTCTCGATGCCGATAAGGAGGGCTTCCTGCGCAGCCATCGCTCACTGACTCAGACGGCCGGTAGAGCGGCGCGTAATGTCAACGGTAAGGTGATTATGTATGCCGACAAGATTACCGACAGTATGAAGCAGACCATCACCGAGACCAACCGTCGCCGCGAGAAGCAGATGGCGTATAATGAGGCGCACGGCATCACCCCGAAACAGATTCAGAAGGGACGCAACAATGTCTTTGCGAATACCTCCAAACCGGAGGAACACGATATTCAACCGAAGGCTTATGCCGGTCCGGAGGAGTACACTTTTGCCGCCGACCCGATTGTGGAGTATATGACACGTCCGCAACTGGAGAAGAGCATCGAGCAGACACGCAAGAAGATGCAGGAGGCTGCCAAGAAGCTGGAGTTTATCGAGGCGGCGCAATACCGCGACGAATTGCTGAAGCTGGAAGAGATTCTGAAGTCGAAAGTGTAAGCTTATT
>CAYSOW010000017.1:0-14798 GCA_964432715.1 uncultured Bacteroides sp. | reverse complement strand
TGAAGTCGAAAGTGTAAGCTTATTACTTCTTGTGCATCGCTTTTGCCCACAAGGCTTTGAAAGAGATTTGCTTACCGCATACAATCAGCACCACGGCAATCAGTACCATCGCAATACCCACCAAGATGCGGGGCGTAAGTACTTCACCGAAGACCCACACGCCGAAGACGAGTGCGGTAACCGGTTCCAAGGCGCCCAAAATGGCTGTGGGTGTAGAGCCGATGTAATGCACGGAGAGCGTCATGGTGACCAGCGAGACAATGGTGGGGAGCAGCGAGAGCGCCAGCACATTCACCCACAACCAACCTTCGGGCACTGCCTGCAACGAGGTGCATCCATCCAGACGAACCACGTAAATCGACAAGCCGAACAGCAAGGCGTAGAAAGAAAGTTTGGCTGAGGGCAACTTCTGCAAACCGGAACGATTGATGCCTACCATATAGATGGCATACGACAGGGAGGAGAGGAATACCAGAAAGACGCCGAAAAGGTTGAGCGTATGTTCCCCATCCCCTCGATAGAGCAAGCCGATGCCCGCCATCGCCAACAAGATGGAGCAGATGGTAATCAGAGAGATTCGCTCTTTGAAGAAGACCGCCATAATGATGGCCACCAAGAGCGGATAGACAAACAGAATGGTGGATGCGATACCGGCATCCATGTAGTGATAGCTGTCGAAGAGTGTCAAGGAGGAGACCGAGAAGAGCAGACCCATACAGATAAGCGGCAGAATCTCTTTTTTCTTCAGACGAAACGACTCCCCTTTCAGTTTCATCAGCAGTGCCAAACCGATGACCGCGATGGAATAACGATAAAAGAGTACCGAATCTACACCCATGCCTGCCTTATAGAGCGGCAAAGCAAAGAGCGGGTTCATACCGTAACTGGCCGCGGCAATGATACCGCAGGCATATCCTTTGAATTTATCTGAAAACATTTTCTTCTCCTTCTTTTAATCTTCTCCTTACTTTTATCTTCTCCTATTCGTCTTCTATGCTTCGTCCTCTATCAAACGAGCCGTCTCCACTTTGCGCAGACGCTCCTTCATTCGCTCCATCTTCGACTGACGGATACGGAGTGTCATGAGGCAATCCATGTCGTACGACTGGCTGACAATGGCGGGTTCCTCCTCCTTCACGATGCGCATCACATCGTTCATGAAAGGATATTCGAAAGCCACCGTCACCTCTTCATCCACCGTCTTCTCTATCACGGTTGCCTGTGCCAGCGCCTCTGCCGCCGCTGCTTTATAAGCCACAATCAAACCACTGGTACCCAGCTTGATGCCACCGAAATAACGCACCACCACAATGAGGATGTCCGTCAGTTCGTTCGAGTTAATCTGTCCCAGGATAGGCTTTCCGGCGGTTCCCGAAGGCTCCCCGTTATCGTTTGCACGGAAGTTGGTACGCTCCGCCCCCAGCATGTAGGCATAACAGACATGACGCGCATCATAGTACTTCTTCTGAAACTCCTCCAGGTAGGCTTTGATTTCCTCCAGGGACGTGACAGGCAAGGCGATGGCAATAAACTTGCTTCGCTTCTCCGTGTAGACCCCTTCGGCTCTTTCCGCAATCGTTTGATAAGTATCTTTCTGCATAACGCCTGCAAAGATAAAGATTTTCTGTGATTGTGCCGACGATGCCATGAAAAAAACCGCCTCCGGAAGGAATCTCCGAAGGCGGTCTATCATGTAAATTTCTATTTTATACCCATTTGTGGATGACTACATCCATCTACTGATGATTCATCCATTTACTGATGATTCATCCATCTAGAATGATTCACCAATTTACGGATGATTACACCAATTTATGGATCACCAGACCCGAACGCAATTTCGGTTCGAACCAAGTGGTCTTCGGCGGCATGATGTTACCGCTGTCGGCAATATCCATCAATTGCTTCATCGAAACCGGATAGAGGGCCAGCGCCACCTTCATCTCGCCACTATCGACGCGACGTTTCAGTTCGCCCAAGCCACGGATACCCCCGACGAAGTCGATGCGTTTATCAGAACGAAGATCCTTGATACCCAAAATCTGATCCAGAATCAAGTTGGAAGAGATGGTGACATCCAGCACCCCAATCGGATCATTGTCGTTATAGGTACCCTCCTTCGCCGTCAAGCTATACCACTTACCCTCCAGATAGAGCGAGAAGTTGTGCAAACGGTCGGGTTTGTAAATCTCCGCGCCCTTCTCCTCGACGATAAAGTTCGCCTTCAGTGCCTCCAGGAACTGAGCAGCCGTCAAGCCGTTCAAATCCTTCACCACACGGTTATAGTCGATGATAGTCAACTGATTTGCCGGGAAGCAAACCGCCATAAAGTAGTTATACTCCTCGTCGCCGCGATGATTCGGGTTCTGTTTAGCCTTCTCGGCACCCACCAAGGCAGCCGCCGCAGAACGGTGGTGACCATCAGCGATGTAGAGTGCAGGCATAGCCGCAAACTCCTTCGTGATGGCAGCGATATCCTCAGCGCCGTCGATGATCCAGAATTGGTGACCGAAGCCGTCAATCGGAGCGATGAAATCATACTCCGGCTCACGAGCCGTGTACTTGCTCACGATGGCATCCAGCACCTGATTGTCGGGATAAGCAAAGAAGACCGGCTCCACATTCGCATTATTCACACGCACATGCTTCATACGATCCTCCTCCTTGTCACGGCGAGTCAGTTCATGCTTTTTGATCACCCCATTCAGATAATCCTCCACATAGGCACAAACCACCAAACCATACTGAGTCTTGCCATTCATTGTCTGTGCATAGATATAGTAATGCTCCTCAGCATCCTGAACGAGCCAGCCCTTATCCTGAAACATCTGGAAGTTCTGAGCCGCCTTCTCATAGACACGAGGGTCATGCTCATCCGTACCCACCGGGAAATCAATCTCCGGTTTAATGATGTGATAAAGCGACTTTTCATTTCCTTCAGCCTCTTTACGAGCCTCTTCGGAATTCAGCACATCGTAAGGACGTGACTCCACCTCCTCCACCAGTGCCTTCGGGGGACGAATCCCTTTAAACGGTTTTATGGTAGCCATAGTTCTGAGTTTTAATTATTTATTCACACGGAATTTCTCACAGCCATCCTTCAGGAAGCCCACAATCTGTTTGGCAGCAGCGATACCGGCATTGATATTTGCCTCCGCCGTCTGTGCACCCATCTTCTTCGGTGTAGAGAAGTAGCGACCGGCAAACTTCGCAGCAAACTCCTCATTGGCAGCCGGCATAATATCCGTCACATACTTCAAGTCGGGACGCTCCTCGAGCAACTGAATCAGCTCAGCCTCGTTGATAACCTCCTTACGAGCCGTATTGACGAGCAAGCCACCCTTCGGCATCAAGCCCACCAAGGCATGATTGATAGAGTTCTTCGTTTCAGCGGTTGCAGGGATGTGCAAAGAAACCACATTACAACTCTTGTAGAGTTCTTCTGCAGAATCTACCGCCTTCACGCCCTCACTCTCAATCACATTCTTCGGACAGAAAGCATCGAAGGCATACACCTCCATGCCGAAACCTTTGGCGATACGAGCCACATTACGGCCCACATTACCATAAGCATGGATACCCAGTTTCTTACCCTTCAACTCACTACCGGAAGTACCGTTATAGAAGTTGCGGACGGCGTAAACCATCAAACCGAAAGCCAACTCAGCCACCGCGTTCGAGTTCTGACCCGGTGTGTTCATCACACATACGTTGTGAGCCGTAGCAGCCTCCAAGTCCACGTTGTCGTAACCGGCACCGGCACGAACCACAATCTTCAAAGCCTTGGCAGCATCGAGCACTTCAGCATCAATCACATCACTACGAATGATGATAGCCTCCACGTCCTTCACCGCTTCCAACAGTTTTGCCTTCTCTCCATATTTCTCCAGCAGCACCAACTCATAGCCGGCTGCCTCAATTTCCTTACGAATACCGTCCACAGCAACTTTAGCGAACGGTTTGTCTGTAGCAACTAAAACTTTCATCGTTTTATCGTTTTATACCCCTATTAATGAAGTTTCTCAAACTCCTGCATGCAGTCTACCAATGCCTGAACGCTCTCCAACGGCAATGCGTTGTAGCAAGAAGCACGGAAACCACCTACTGAACGGTGACCCTTGATACCCACCATTCCTCTCTCTGTAGCAAATTTCAAGAAGTCAGCCTCCAAGTCCTTGTACTCCTCGTTCATCACGAAGCAGATGTTCATGTAAGAACGGTCGTTCGGATCGTTGACTGTTGCTTTGAAGAGTTTGTTGCGGTCGATTTCGCCATACAGCAAATCAGCTCTCTCTTTTGCTCTCTTAGCCATTGCCTCTACACCACCATTCTTCTTAATCCAACGCAAAGTCAGCATGGCAGAGTAAATCGGCATTACAGGAGGCGTATTAAACATAGAGCCACCGTCGATGTGCGTCTTGTAGTTCAACATCGTCGGGATGGTACGAGAAACCTTCTCCACTGCATCATCTTTCACAATCACGAAAGTCAAACCGGCCGGAGCCAAGTTCTTCTGCGCACCACCATAGATACAGATATATTTGCTGACATCCACCGGATGAGAGAAGATATCAGAAGACATATCGCAGATGACAGGAACGGGAGAATCTACGAACGGAGCGCGAATCTCAGTACCATAAATTGTATTGTTGCTGGTATAGTGGAAGTAATCAGCATCAGCAGGGATGGTATAATCTTTAGGAATATAAGTGTAATTCTTGTCGGCAGAAGAAGCCACTTCCACAGCCTCGCCAAAATTCTTAGCCTCTTTCAAAGCCTTCTTGGCCCATGTACCGGTGTTCAAGTAAGCAGCTTTTTTCTCCAGGAAGTTATACGGAACCATGCAGAATTCCAGACTGGCGCCACCACCCAGGAAGAGCACAGAATAGCCCTCCGGAATATGGAGCAACTCTTTGAACAGCGCAACAGCTTCGTCCAATACCGGCTGAAAATCTTTGGCACGGTGACTAATTTCCAAGATAGAAAGTCCGGAACCATTAAAGTCAAGAACGGCTTGAGCAGTCTGCTCAATCACCTCACGAGGAAGGATAGACGGTCCGGCATTGAAATTATGCTTTTTCATTTGATCTTTGTTTTTGGTTATACAATTAAGTGAATTATATAAGCGAAAGTACGAATTTATCAGTACCCACCAAAAAGTTTGGGCTAAAAGTTTGAAGAAATCGCACTTTTAGCCCACATATTTCGTTGTTTTGGATATTTATACCCTATTTTTGCAATGTAGAGATTGCATTCCTATTTAACACATTGTAATGTATCTTCATTCACCAAGTTAAAATTTCACTAAATCTCAATCAAAAAGAAAGCTATCAACCCTTCATCTCCTCGATAATAGTCTTGATTCCCTTAATTTTCTCCCCTTTAATCAAATTCAGCGTCTGTTTCAACTTTTTCCGCTTGATAGCCACCAATGCGTAATGGTCCTTCAGGTCGACGCGCCCCACCTCCTCTTTGGTCAGTCCGCCCTTCTTATAGAGGAAACCCACGATATCCACCTTATTCAGTTTATCCTTCTTGCCTTTACCTATATATAAGGTAGTCCACAAAGGAAGGGCAGGCTGCGGCAGTGTCTCCGGGAGTTGGTAAGGTTCCAGTTCCCCGCAATAGTCGGGCAACGTCTCCTCCGCATGCAGAATCACGAACGCCTTGCCCTCCGATTGCCAGCGAGCCGTTCGTCCGTTACGGTGGATATAGCCTTCTTCATTGATAGGCAGGTGGTAGTGCACCACATTCTCTATCTCCGGAATATCCAATCCACGGGCAGCCAGATCGGTAGAAACGAAGACCGAACAACTTCCGTTGCGGAATTTGTACAAAGCACGTTCACGCGCATCTTGCTCCATACCGCCATGGAAATATTCGCAGAAAACCTTCTTGGAGCGAAGGAACTTACCGATGCGCTCCACCGACTCGCGATAGTTGCAGAAGACGATGGTCGACTCTGCGCCGAGGGTGCAAAGCAATCCGTAGAGCGTCTCCAGTTTATCCTTAGTGGGTGCGTCCACGCGGAACACCTCCAACCGACTGGCCACCGGCTCCACCTCTTGCAGGAAATTAAGTTTCACCGTGCGTCCCAATCCCGTAAACTCCGGAATCTCTTCTGCATCCGTGGCCGAAAGCAAGTAGCGTTTCTGCAGGGCAGGCAGCTGTGCAATGACCGTAGACATTTCGTCATGGAAGCCCAGCTCCAGGCACTTATCAAACTCGTCAATCACCAGCAGGCTCACCGTCTGCGCATCGAAGTTCTGCTTGGAGAGATGGTCGTTCATTCGTCCCGGTGTACCCACAATCACCTGCGGACGCAGTCCCTTCATCGTGCGGTGCTCCTCCATGGCGGGGCGACCGCCGTAGCAACTCATCACACGGAGGGAGGTGCCGAGCGACTTGAACACCTGTTCGGTCTGCAGCGCCAGTTCTCGCGAAGGCACCAGCACCACCGCCTGCACCCCGTCGTTCTCCGGTTGCAACCGGTTGACCAGCGGCAGCAAGTAGGCCAACGTCTTACCCGAGCCTGTCGGCGAGAGCAGAATCAAGTCCTTACGTTCAGCATCCGATTTCCACATCGCCTCCTGCATCTCGTTCCAAGCCTCCAGTCCGAGGTGCTGTAATATTTCGTCTCTGTTTATCATGTTCGTTCGTTTCTATCTAGTTCTTATTCTGTTTCGTAGTGAATCGAAGTTATTTTTGATTCGATTGGAAGAAATCGCTGACCACCTTTCGTGCATCCGCCAGTTTGTCTTGCCAATGCTTCACCGAGTTCTGACCGAGGATATCCGTCACACACTTCAGCGCACCGAAAGGAATCCCCTTCATCTGACACACCTGTGCCTGCGCATAAGCCTCCATATCCACCACGTCGCCTTCGATGGCAGCCACCTCCGTCATAAAACTGTCGCCGGTGTTGCAAGTGCCCTGCTTCACCCCACTCCAGTCGATGCCCTCCAAAGCGGGGAGCAACTCGTTGTTGATTTGATACGGCAATCCCAGCGCCGCCAGTTTCTGCATATCACGGTCGATGAAGTGCGCACAGTAGAACAAGTCGCCCACCTGATGATGCACCGTTCCCACTGTACCGAGATTCAGCACTGCATCCGGCTGATACTGATGAATAGCCTCCAGCAAGCGCATGCCAGCATTGACCTTACCGATGCCGGTGCACACCGGAATCACTTCTCCCTCCGGGAATTCCAAATGCGGCCATTCCTCTTCCACCGCATACGCAATAATCCATTTCATACTCCAAATTCTTTATTGATTAACCTAAGAAGAAAGGAGTCAGACAAGCGGCCCACGCCCACTCTCCGAAGAGATGGACAAGGACGACCTCTCCGACTCCTTGTTTATTCACACAGCGATTCTTCCGAATCGACAGTCACGATGATTTCGATTATCCACCGAAGTTATCGTACATGATGCTTGACGGTTCAACGCCCAGGCTGTCGAGCATGCTGACAACCGCTTTAGACATCGGACCGGGGCCGCACATGTAGTACTCGATATCCTCAGGAGCCTCGTGATTCTTCAGGTAAGTCTCATAGATTACCTGGTGAACGAAGCCCGGAGTATACTTCACGCCGGCAGCATCAGCCGCAGGATCGGGACGGTCGAGTGCCAAGTGGAACGAGAAGTTGGGGAAGTCCTTCTCCAACTGCAGGAAGTCCTGCAAGTAGAACACCTCGTTCAAGGCACGAGCACCGTAGAAGTAAGAGAGTTTACGGTTGGTCGTCTTCAAGGTCTTCGTCATGTGCATAATCTGTGCACGCAACGGAGCCATACCGGCACCACCACCGACCCACATCATCTCACGCGTAGAGTCGAAAATCGGGTGGAAGTCTCCGTAAGGACCACTCATCGTCACCTTGTCGCCCGGTTTCAGGGTAAAGATGTAAGAAGAAGCGATACCCGGCATCACATCCTGGAAGCCCACCTGAGGTTTCGGTTTGAACGGCGGAGTGGCGATACGTACCGTCAACATGATGCGGTCGCCCTCTGCGGGGTAGTTGGCCATAGAGTAAGCACGGATGGTCGGTTCGTCGTTTTTACACTTCAAGCCGAAGAGACCGAACTTCTCCCAAGCCGGCAAGTACTCGTCGCCAATCAAACTCTTATCGATATCTTTGTCATAATCCATGGAGTAAGCAGGAATCTTGATCTGTGCATAGCTACCCGGCAAGAAGTCCATGTGTTCGCCCTTCGGCAGAGCCACGATAAACTCTTTGATGAAAGTAGCCACGTTCTTGTTGCTGATGACTTCGCACTCCCACTCTTTCACACCCATCACTGACTCGGGCACCTTGATAGAGAGGTCGTTCTTCACCTTCACCTGGCAACCCAAACGCCAATGGTCTTGCTGCTGTTTACGACTGAAGTGGCTCACCTCAGACGGCAGAATCTCGCCGCCGCCCTCAACCACCTGACACTTACACTGACCGCAAGAACCTTTACCACCACAGGCAGAAGGCAGGTAGACACCGTTGACAGCCAACGTATTCAGCAAGGTAGAGCCGGACTCCACTTCCAACTTATTTTCGCCGTTGATGGTCAGCTGCACATTGCCCGAGGGAGTCAGGTACTGCTTTGCCACCAACAAAATTACCACCAGCAAAAGAATAACTACGAGGAATACTCCAATGCTCGCTAATATCAAATTTATATCCATTGTCTATTCCTTTCTTTTAGATTTTCAAACCAGAGAAACACATAAACGCCATGGCCATCAGACCCACCGTGATAAAGGTGATACCCAAACCTTTCAACGGAGCGGGCACATCTGAATAAGCCATCTTCTCACGGATAGCTGCCAAACCTACGATGGCAAGCAACCAACCGATACCGGAACCGAAGGCGTAAGTGGCAGCCTCACCGATGTTCAGGAAATGACGTTGCTGCATAAAGAGAGAAGCACCCATGATGGCACAGTTTACGGCAATCAGCGGGAGGAAAATACCCAGAGATGCATAGAGCGACGGACTGAACCGTTCGACCACCATCTCCACCAACTGCACGATACCGGCAATCACCGCGATGAAGAGGATGAAAGCCAGGAAGCTCAAATCCACACCCTCCACCAAAGCATCTGCCTTCAGCACATAATTCTCAAGCAAATAGTTCACGGGAAGCGTTACAATCAAGACGAACGTAACGGCAATACCCAAGCCTAATGCTGTCTTTACATTCTTGGAAACGGCCAGATAAGAGCACATACCCAAGAAGTAAGCAAATATCATATTGTCCACAAAGATGGACTTGACAAATAAACTTAAATATTCCATAATTCCTTTTGTATTCAATATCCTCGCCCGCCCTTCGGTTTACACCTTATTATATATAGGCGCTGCGAGCATATCTTCATTTACTACTTATCTTGTAACTCTTTATTTCGTGAACGTTGATACCAGATGATGCAGGCAACGATGATCAATGCCATCGGAGGCATCAGCATCAAACCGTTGTTCATGTATCCGTGGTCATAAGCAGCCTCCGGAATGATGCGGAAACCGAGCAGGCAGCCGGAACCGAGCAACTCACGGAAGAATGCCACAATCACCAGAATCTTGGCATAACCCAAACCGTTACCGATACCATCCAGGAAAGACTCCCAAGGACCGTTCTGCATGGCGAATGCCTCCAGACGACCCATCAGGATACAGTTGGTAATAATCAAGCCGACGTAGACAGAGAGCTGCACGCTCACGTCGTAAGCAAATGCTTTCAGCACCTCACTCACGATGGTTACCAAGGCAGCTACCACCACCAACTGCACGATGATACGAATACGGTTAGGAATGGTGTTACGTATTAATGAAATAATCACATTGGCAAAGGCCACAATCACCGTTACGGAGAGACCCATCACGATGGCCGGTTTCAACTGAGCCGTTACCGCCAAGGCAGAACAGATACCCAGCACCTGTACGGTCACCGGATTGTTGAGGCCAAGAGGATTCAGCATTACCTCTCTATTCTTTTTCGAAAATAATTCGCTCATAATCTATTCCTCCTTCTTATTTCGTTAAAAACTCCGTGTAACTCTTCAGACAATCTTTCAGCATGGCATCCACACCTTTGGAAGTAATGGTACCACCGGAAATACCGTCCACCTCGAACTCGGGATTCTCCACCTTGCCGTTCTTCATCACGCCCAAGGCAATTTCACCCTCATTCATCACTTTCTTACCCTCAAACGGAGCCTGGAACTTCTGGTAGTTGGTAATCTCGGCACCCAGACCCGGAGTTTCACCCGAGTGAGAGAAGTAGACACCGTACACCGTGTTCTTATCTTCGTTGAGCGCTACATAGCCCCAGATCGGGCCCCACAAACCGGCGCCATACACCGGGATGATATATTTGGTAGCGCCATCCACGTTACAAACGAAAACGTGCAAACGTCCGTTTGCGATTTCCTCTTTATAGATGGTATTGAAAGCACCGTCATTCTTCACCAGCTCGCCGTTCTGCAGCAGCATATCCTCCATGCCGAGACGCTGGAACTCAGCATCGGCATCCGTTACATCGCGCAAGTTCAGAGCGGACAAGATCTGTTTTTTGGTATCCAGCTGCACATTGTTCTCCTGCTTGCTCTTCAGCGAGCTGGAAACGAATGCCAACAAGAATGCCACAATGACCACCATAACCGCAGCGTAGACAATTGTGTATACGTTGCTATTTGTATTTAATTTCTTTGTAGCCATATTCTGATTATTTAATTTTTGCACGATTCATTCTACGAGAGATATTGCTCTGAACCACGCAGTAGTCAATCAACGGAGCAAATACATTCATCAACAGGATGGCAAGCATCATACCTTCGGGGTAACCCGGGTTCAACACGCGGATGATGATGGCCATGGCACCTACCAGGAATCCGAAGATAAACTTACCCTTCTCGGTACGAGCGGAAGTAACAGGGTCAGTGGCCATAAAGACAGCACCGAAGCAGAAGCCACCCAAAACGAGGTGCTCATACCAAGGCATCTGAGCCATTGCAGTGTCCGGACCGACAGCATTGAAAATCAACGCCATGACGATACCGCCCACAAAGACAGAGCCCATAGTCTTCCAGCTGGCAACACCCGACCACAACAGGATGATGGCGCCAATCGCAATAGCAATCACGCTGGTTTCACCAATTGCACCCGGAATCAAACCGTATACCATATTCATATCAAAGGCGGGAACACCTGCGGGAGAAGCAGCCGTAGCAGCTACACCCAGTGAAGTGGCAGCCGTGTAACCATCAATATCACTACCCAAGCCGAAGATAGAGTTGGTAGATACCCAAACAGCATCACCACTCATCTTAGAAGGATAAGCGAAGAAGAGGAATGCACGAGTTACCAATGCCACATTGAAGACATTCATACCGGTACCACCGTAAATCTCTTTCGCAAAGATCACTGCAAAAGCAACGGCGATGGCCAGAATCCACAACGGGCAGTTCACCGGCACAATCATCGGAATCAGGATACCGGAAACCAGGAATCCCTCCTGAATCTCCTCACCTTTCCACTGAGCCACCACGAACTCAATACCCAAACCCACTACGTAGGAAACGACAATCTTCGGCAACACAGCCAAGAAGCCATACACAAACATCTCCAGGAAAGAACCGGTGATGCCGGCAGCATTGAAATGCTGATAACCCACGTTATACATACCGAACAAGAGCGCCGGTATCAATGCAATCACAACAATCGACATGATACGCTTGCTATCAATCGCATCATGGATGTTTGTTCCGCTTTTTGACGTCGTGTTCGGCACGAACAAGAAGGTCTCAAAACCATCGAATACCGAACGGAACGCCTGGAACTTGCCTCCCTTTTCAAAGTTCGGCTTTATCTTGTCGAGATAATTTCTTAACGCTTTCATTAATCTATTCTCTATTAATCATTATTATCAGCACATCTCAGCACGCAAAGCGTCCAATCCCTCACGAACGATACGCTGCAATTCCAACTTAGATGAATCTACAAACTCACACAGCGCAAAGTCTTCCGGAGCCACCTCATAGATACCCAGTGCCTCCATACGGTCGATATCGCCTGCGATAATGGCTTTCACCAGATACTCGGGCAGGATATCCATCGGGAATACCTTGTCGTATTCGTTAGACATAATCATGTGGCGTTCACCACCCTTCACGCGGGCATCCAGCGTGTACTCTTTCTTCTTGCCGAACAACCAGCTGAAGTAAGAGTGACTGGTGCTATATTCGTTGAAGCGCGGCATGATCCAGCCGAACAACTCATGCACGTCGGTTCCTTCCGGAATCACGGTCACCTCGTTGGCTTTCGCGCCCAAGAAAGCATCGGGAGCAATCACACGACCGGTCAGCACGTTGCCGTTGATAAAGCGCAACACTTTACCCTCGTTCACAGCGCCCTGCAGCAGGTTGGTCAACTGACTACCGATGATCATCTTGCAGTAAGCCGGATGTTTCACCTCAGAACCTGCCAAAGCGATGGTACGAGTGAAGTCCACCTTACCCTGACGGAACAGACGACCGATGAAGATGACCTCTTCAGCGCCGAGGGTCCACACGAGTTCGCCCTTGTTAATCGGGTTCACATGATGAATCTGCACACCTACGTTGCCGGCGGGGTGCGGACCGTCGAAGATTGTTACAGTTGCGTTACTTGCTTGAGTCAAGGCCTTGGAAGATTGTGCGGCACTGACGCCCAAATTGACGGGAGCGATTTTTGCCAGTGCATCCAGACCTGTTTGGAAATCCGCCTCCTGTCCGTTCAAGATAAACTCAAACTCGGGAGCCAACGGTTTGGAATCGAAAGCAGAGATGAAGATTGCTTTCGGAGCGGTGGTCGGGTCAGCCACTACATCGTAAGGTCTTTGTTGAATAAAAGCAAAGAGACCGGCTTCCAAGAGAGATGCTTTCACCTCCTCGGCCGTGAGTGCTGAAACCTCCTTTTTACCAAAATCTACGTAGGTCTGCTCTCCATCAGCCTGCACACGTACGGCAAGCACTTTACGACGTTCGCCACGATCCACTCCAAGAACCGTACCGCTCACGGGAGAGACAAACTTTACTTCCGGATGCTTTTTATCCACAAACAAAGCATCACCGGCTTTCACACTGTCACCCTCTTTGACCACCACCTTGGGCACCAATCCGGTGAAATCCTCCGGCATCAATGCGAAGACAGAAGCCGGTTTCACGTTCAAAAGTTCCTTGGCAGGTTTTCCCTTCAGGTTAATGTTTAAGCCTTTACGTAACTTTATTACATTTGCCATATACCTAAAAAATGATTAGTTTTATATTTATCGGGCAAAATTACATTAAAAAAATGAGATAATGAAAAATAGACGATGAAATAAACCCCTTGCAATTTAAATTTAAATAAAGAGATTCCGATGCGGCTGCATCCGCAATTTTCACTATCTTTGTCGTCTGTTACTAATTGGTTTTTCAAACGCATCAATCACTTATATGATTACAAAAGAATACTTACAGCAGCGCATCCCTGTTTCCGGATGCGAAACTTACAATACGCAGATGCTCTACTTCACCTGCTCCAGTCTCTCGGCGGACGACCGCTACCTCTACTTAATCAGTGACCGCAACGGGAGCCCGAATGTGGTGGTAAAGGACTTGAAAAGCGGTGAGGAGCGCATTCTGACGAAGAATACCTTCGGCTATCTGAAGAGCTACGTCTACTTCGACGGTGGCTTCAATCAGGGTTTGGGTAAAGCCAGTGTGAGTCTGGACAGCGAGCGCAATCTCATCTACTTCATTCAGGACGATAAGATTTGCAAAGTGGATTTGGATGGTAAAATTACCGAACTGAATTGCGTTCCCGACGGACGAATGACAGCCTTCACGCATGTCAGTGCCGACGGTAAATTACTTTGCGTCCCCATGACCGACGGCCGTTGTCTCGACTTCGATCCGGACACGGAGGGTTACGGATTGGACAAGCGTCCGAAGTACAACATCGACGGTCGCGTGCAGGCCGAGAAGCTCAACAGCTATCTTTGCATCTACGACACGGAGAGCGGCGCGCTGGTCTATGAGAAGACCGTTCCCTGCTGCTGGATTACCCACGTGCAGTTCAATCCGATGAATCCGGAGTTGATTATGTTCAACCACGAGTGGCCCGAGAGCGACTGCGGTATCCGCCGCATCTGGCTTTACAACCACGCTACCGATACCTTGCAGCGTGTGCGCACGGAGGGAGCGATGCCGGGCAAGTACAACCGTCGCCGCGAGGATTGGGTTTGCCACGAGATGTGGAGTGATGACGGTCGATACATTATCTATCACGGAGGCTACGATCAGGGCCCTGCCTTTGTGGGACGGGTAGACACGAAGGATTTCAGCTATGTGGAGTCTGCCCTCCCCGATGATTACAATGCTTACGGACACTTTCTGATGGCACACAACGGTGATTTGGTTTGCGACGGTTACTTCAAGTTCCCCGACGAGATTAAGCCGGTGCGCGAGAACAGCACCGACAACGGTCCCGACCCACACAAGAAGGATGCGGAGTACATCTGTCAGGTGATTCCCAACTGGGAGGAAGGCACCTTGCGTTGGATTCCGCTCTGCAAGCACGAAACGGATTGGCTCGGTCAGGACAGTCACCCGCACCCCATCTACAGTCACAAAGGGGACAAGATTTTCTTCTCATCCCGCAGCGACAAGATGGTGCAAGTCTATTGCGTCAATTGCTTGCCGACGAAGTAGCCTATCGGCGAAGTGATACTATAAAGGAAGCAGGAGATTAACGCCCGGTTTAGGTGTTTATCTCCTGCTTTTG